>CBINGV010000039.1:0-17419 GCA_966250255.1 uncultured Flavobacteriales bacterium
CTTTTTGAAAATGAGAAATGAAGTAGGAGATTTTGTTTGGAAAAAGCAGGGCTGTTAATAAGCAAGACCCGATTGTGAAAAAGGAAGGTTTGCGATTCCCCCAAAGAAAAAATTGCATGGCTGCTTCTTCAATAACATCTGTAGAGTAGCCTAATAACACATGAAAAACATCATGTCGTTCAGCTTTAGCTATAGGTTCAAACTTTTCTTTTTTGTAAAACTCGCCTAAGCTTTTCCCTAATGATCCGTCCTGGTATTTGACTAAATCATCTGAGCTCAGGTTCCAGGGTGTTCTTTTTGCATGAAATAAGGCATGAAGCGGTGAGCCTGTTTCCAAAATCCATAAGATCAATTTTTTACGGATGTCTTTTTCTTTTCTGTGTTGGGTGGTGAGTTTCATTTGTTTTTATTTTAAAGTACTTTGAATTTCAAAGTTTATGTATAAAAAAATATTACGGCTTCATGCGGATCAGTTTTTCCAGGGCGTTCAGGTGATCTTCAAACGCTTTGATCCCAATCTTGGTGGCGGAGTAGGTGGTAAGCGGTTTTTTTCCAACAAACTCTTTTTTAACGTGAATAAAACCTTCCTTTTCCAGGGCGGAAACGTGACTGGCCAGGTTTCCGTCGGTCACATGCAGCAATTCTTTCATCCGGTTAAAGTCCACGCTGTCGTTCACCATGAGGATGCTCATGATGCCCAGCCGGACCCGGTTTTCGAAAGCCTTGTTCAGTTCCTGTATGTTCGGGATATTACTCATAGTGTGCGGTCATGTTTGTACCAGACCAGGGTTCCATAAACAATGTGCAGTCCGCCGAAGCCAATCGCCCAGAAAAGTAGTCCATGCCCCATGAAAAAGAGGGCGGCAATCCCCAGAGCGATTTCGAGCAGGCCGAGGGCTTTGATTTCATGATAAGTATATTTGCTTCCGTTAATCAGCGCAAGACCGTAAAACAACAACATGACCGGGCTGATCAGGTAAATAAAAGTGCCTCCGTGATACACCAGGGCGGCGCTGAATACCCCACCGGCAGCGAGCGGCACGGCCATGTGAAAAAGCAGGCGGCTGCTTGTTTCATCGAACAGTTTCACACCTTGTTTATGTGCCTTACGACTGGAGAAAAAGAAAGCGAACAACAAGGAAAAGAGTAAAACGGCGACACAAATCAGGATCGCGAGGATAATCAGCTGTTTGTAACTCGATTCAAAAGTTCCCAGCAATAATTCACGGTCGACAAATTGCTGAAAAACCAGGTTCCCAAGCCAGGCCCCGGCAAGGGCGAAAACCCCGGCAAAAATCCCCGAAAATCCGCTCAGGGACAAGAATTTGGACGATTCCCGCATCATTTTCCGGATGTCCTGCAAAGCTTCGAGCTGTTCTTTTGGTGTCGACATAATTAAAGCACTTTGAGATACAAAGTTAAAATTAAAATCATACGAAACAAATTTTTTAAGAAATTTTTTGAAATGCAGGCAGAAAGAGCTTATCTTCGTTTAAACTTCTGCTTATGGCAATTGACATCCTTATTAATGTCCTGATCGGCCTGATTGCGCTGATCCACTTGTATATTCTCTGGCTGGAAATGTTCGCCTGGACCACGCGCGGTAAGAAATCCTTCAAAAAATTCCCGCCCGAATTATTTGAGCAAACGAAAGCGCTGGCCGCCAACCAGGGTTTATATAATGGTTTCCTGGCTGCAGGCTTGATCTGGAGCTTATTGGTTTGTGATCCTTTCTGGCACCTCTACGTGGCTTTGTTCTTTACGGCTTGCGTGTTTGTTGCCGGTGTGTATGGTTCGATAACGGCTGATAAGAAGATTTTTTATGTGCAGGCCGTACCGGCTTTACTGACAATCGTGCTGATTTTGCTGCGTTGCCATGGCTTACATTGTGTAGCTTCGGCCGGCGGTTTGGAATAATTTTCAGGCTTGGTCGTCAAAACGAACAATTACAGCTTCGGGTAAATCACGATAAACAAAAGGTTCGCAGTCTTCCGCCCTGCGAAAACCGAATTTCCGGTAATAGCGTTCCAGCAAAAGCGTGCAGGTACCAAAACCGGTTTCGATCCCATGACTTTTGCAATAAGTAATAAAGGACGAGAACAATTCATCCAGGATAATTCCGCCGTTCCGGTAATCGGGATGGATTGCCAGCCGGCCCACTTCGCCGATCTTTTTCCCACGGAGCCTGTTAAGAAAAGCTTCCGACCATTTTCCGTCCGGGTAATAATGCTGAAAGGGAAAGCGGAGTTCCCGGGTCTTGAGGGAGATCCCGTATGAACGGATAAGCTGTTTTACCTGGGGTGTTTGATGACTCGGACTGTCCAGCGCCAGGCGCATGTAAGCAACAGCTCTCCCTTTATGGAAGGCACCGAAATGAAGCGCAGCGGTGTCATAACTATTAAAATCATGGCTCACACCAAAGAGCATGTTGTTCAGGGCACGGTCGTTTTTGTAAACGCTGTAGCGCAGGGCAAACAAATCGTCCAGTTCCTGCCGGTTTTTCGCTTCCCGGTATTCGATGTTCATTTCGCTTTGCATAAGGATCAAAATTACAGGAAAAGCCGTATTAAAAGTTTCGGCGGAGTTTAATTTTTTTACAGATTTATTTGGTCCAGACCGGGCTTTCATTACGATTAGGCCCTTGCGTGAGTTGTCTGCGCTCCCGGTCTGAAAGCCGCATGATCCAGATGTCATATTTGCCTTTGCTGCCGGAAGTATACACAAGCCATTCACCGTCAGGCGACCAGCCCGGGGAATAATCTTCAGCCGCATCGTTGGTCAGGTTTTGTATTTTTTCGCCTGCGCTGCTCATCAGGAAAATGTCGTAATTGCCGTTTTCGCTTTTGCCGTAAAAAGCAATTTGTTTCCCATTGGGCGAAAAAACCGGACCTCCGTCAAAACCGGGGCGATTGGTCAGGCGCCGCACCTCACTGCCATCCGCTTGCATGATGAAAATTTCCCCGTTGGAAACATTGAGCTTGCTGGTGTCTCCCGGGATTTTCAAATCGCGTGAGAAAATAATTTCCTTGCCGTTGGGCGACCAGAAAGCCGCGTCTTCGAAAAACAAGTTGTTGGTAAGCCGTTTGATGTCCTTCATTTCCGGGTCGGAAACATAAATCTCGCCCTGGGCATCATCCCGGTCGGAAACGAAAAGCAGGCTTTTGCCATCCGGCGAGAGGTTCGGCAGGCGGTCGGAAGCTTGAGTGTTGCTCAGGTTGCGCTGCATGTCGCCGTTTGCCTTCATGCTGTAAATTTCCTCGTTGCCATAGCGTGACGAATAAAAATAAAGATTTTCTCCTGCGGGATCAGCTGAAAGCCAGTAATCCAAAGAAGCATTGTTGCTCAGGTTTACAGGGCTGTTTCCCCGGGCATCCATGCGGTAAATTTCATAATTCCCGTCACGACTCGACATGAAATAGATCGTATCCCGGGGTTCCGACGGGTAAACCGGCATATTGAAAGGCTTTGTTCCGCATTGACAGCACAGGAGGAGCAGGGTAAAAAGCAGCAGGAATCTGACGTAGTACATAAAAATTGGTTTTGGTGGCTAGTCAAATATAAGGAAACTTCTCAAAGAAAGAAACCAATACCCCTGATAAATATATTATTAAACTTGATTAGAACTAGAGATTTTATAAAAAATATTCAGGAAATTTATCAAATCTATAATTAACCAAACTAAGAAAAAAATAAAACCACTAACAACACATTCCTTTAATTTTGGATCTAAAGTCGCTAGTTCATTAAATACATTAGAATATATTAATGAAAAAAGTCCTAAAAATAACGAGACAAAAATTATTCTTTTATTATAAAGGACTAATCGGGGATAAATAGCCCTACTTTTTATCCCAGAATTTGATTGTATAATCAATGCAAGAATGGTCAATAAAAATCCAAAAATAATAAATGAAATATCTACAATTTTTGAAATAAGAGCTACAGGGTCTTTACAATAGAATACATTATTAAATATAAAATTGCAAATACCAAATATTCCTCCAATTATTGGAGCAATAATTCTTTCAATAAAATAACTATCGGTTCTCATAAGATATTATCAAAATCAGTTCTACAATTCAAATACACATTTAAAAGAGAGTTGCTCTTTTCTCTGGTTTGAGGATCACTAAGAACATTTGGTTCCTCAATATTGAATGTTTTTTTATATCTATCAAGCAAAAAATCAATTTCATCTTTAATTAAATTACCATTATCATCAGGGTCAACATAGTATCCACACATTGTAAATTTTTCAACTATATGTTCTTCTCGTCCTAATAAAACATTAATTTTTCTCATGAATTGAGAAATGTATTGACTTGGCATGCCTGTTAAAGGACGACCTCTGATGTCAAATTTAAGATCAATAGTGTCTGATTGTAAATCCATTCCAGCTTGAATAGCTCCACTTAAAGCGTCATTTTCATCCCTAAACTCTTGAATCATTTGATTAGGAGTTGCAATTTTGACCTCTAGTGATTTGTAAATATTAATATTTAGCATTCTTTGATAAGCTTGAGGTCTTAATAAAGGGGCAAAATCTATAATTAATGGCGCTTGAGTCCCATCATTAACAAAATAACTTATATATTTATTAAATGCCGCTAGATAACATCCATTTTTATTAAATTCATACATCAAAACATTGTGCCTCTTATCAAAGATAAACACATTAGAATAACCTAAACCTTCACCACTATTTGCATCAATAGGAAGAGCTTCATAAGTATTATCTCTTGATGAATGTTTTGGTGGAATTCCTGCTTGTTTTGTAGTGTTAATCACTCCCAAAAAATACTCGTCAGTATCAGAAGTTCGCTTTAAGGATAGAATTTTTCCATTTCCATCATTGAAATCGTGATCAATACATAAATTTAAAATATCACTAAAACTCTGATTGTTATTTGATAAAGAAACAATCATTACTTCAAGTTTTTTCTTTTTCTGTGGCATAATAATTAGTTTTTTAGTTATCACAAAGCAACGAAAAAACAATTAATTAAACCAGTCCCGAAAACAGGTAAATTTCATCCTCCCAAAAAGGGGGGAAGTCTACAAAAAAGCCCACATAAAAGGGAGGGGTGAAATATGTCAAACTTAAAAAGAAATAAAGCTTTTAGTTAAACTAGCTTTGAAAGAAAAAGCCACGAATTTCACCGGGACACGAAACAATTTGTGCAATTAGTGAAATTCGCGGCTAAAAATATCAGCTCACGAAAACCCGGTTAAACCAGGCTCGCCAGTTTTTCTTCCAGCAAGGTAATTTTCTGACTCGCGTCCGCGGCTTTCTTGCGTTCGTTGGCAATTACCTGTTCCGGTGCGCCGGACACGAATTTTTCGTTTTCCAGTTTTTTGTTCACCGAATTCAGGAAGCCTTTGGCGTATTCCAGCTCTTCTTCGAGTTTTTTGCGCTCGGCAGCGATATCGATCGAATCGCCGAAAGGAATAAAATATTCATTTCCCTGGACGATGAAGGAGTTCGCGTTGGCAATTTTATCCGCCGTGTTTTCAAACTGCGAAAGGTTCCCGAGCTTCACGATCACGGGCTCAAATTCGTCATTGTATTCCGTGTTTTTCTTCAGGAACAGGTCCATCTTCACTTTGTTCGCGATGTTATTCTGCTTGCGCACATTGCGGATGTGAGTAATCGTTTCCTGCGCCAATTCAAAACCTTTAAGGATCGAAGCGTCGGTTTTCACAACTTCCGGCCAGGCGGCAATGATGATATCTTCACCGGCTTTACGCTCGCGGATCTGGTGCCAGAGCTCTTCCGCAATGAAAGGCATAAAAGGCTGGATCAGCTTGAGGATGTTCTCAAAGAAAACTTTGGTGCTTTCCAGGGTTTTGGCATCAATCGGCTGTTCGTAGCCCGGTTTTACCATTTCGAGGTACCAGGAGCAGAAATCGTCCCAAACGAGCTTGTAGATCGCCATCAGGGCTTCGGAAATTTTGAATTTATCAAATAAATCATTGATCTCTGCCAGTTCGCTGTTGAATTTGGCTTCAAACCAGGCAATGGCTTTTTGCGCCGATTTCGGCTGCTCGAGGTCTTTCACTTCCCAGCCGTCAACGAGGCGGAAAGCGTTCCAGATTTTATTGCTGAAGTTACGTCCCTGCTCACACTGGCTCGTGTCGAAAGGCAAATCGTTCCCGGCCGGCGAGGAGATCAAAATCCCCATACGCACGCCGTCGGCCCCGTATTTTTCAATCAGGTCGATCGGGTCCGGGGAATTCCCCAGCGATTTGGACATCTTGCGGCCGAGCTTGTCGCGTACAATCCCGGTGTAATACACATTTTTAAACGGCAAATCGCCCAGGTATTCGTAACCCGCAATGATCATGCGCGCTACCCAAAAGAACATAATTTCCGGGGCGGTCACGAGGTCATTGGTCGGGTAATAGTACTTGATTTCTTCGTTACCCGGCTTGGTCAATCCGTCAAATACGGAAATCGGCCAGAGCCAGCTGGAAAACCAGGTGTCGAGCACGTCTTCGTCTTGCTTCAGGCTGGAAGCGTCAATTGTTTTGCCGGTTTTTTCGCTCACGAGCTTTTGGGCTTCCTCCCGGGTCTTGGCCACGACGTAATCGTCAGCGCCTTCACCGAAATACCAGGCCGGGATCTGGTGTCCCCACCACAATTGGCGCGAAATACACCAGTCTTTCACGTTCTCCATCCAGTGACGATAGGTGTTCTTGAACTTTTCCGGGTGGAATTTGATGTTCCCGTTCATCACGTTGTCCAAAGCCGGCTGGGCGAGCTCTTTCATGCTCACAAACCATTGCAGGGACAAACGCGGTTCAATCACAGCATCCGTGCGCTCGGAGTAACCAATCTTATTGATATGGTCCTCGGTTTTTACCAAATAACCTTTGTCGTATAACTCTTTTTCAATCGCTTTACGCACTTCGAAACGGTCTTTGCCTTCGTAATGCAAGCCGAGCCCGTTCAGGGTACCGTTCGGGTTGAAAATATCAAGCGTTTCGAGCTGGTGCTTTTTCCCGAGCTCATAGTCGTTCGTATCGTGCGCCGGGGTCACTTTGAGACAGCCCGTACCGAATTCCGTATCCACATATTCATCGAGGATGATCGGGATATTGCGGTTTGCCAGCGGAACAATGGCCTGCTTGCCATGCAAATGCTTGTAGCGCTCGTCCGTTGGGTTGATGCAGATCGCCGTATCGCCTAAAATCGTTTCCGGGCGGGTAGTGGCAATCGTCAGCCATTCGTCTTCCGAACCGGCAATTTTATAACGCACGTAAAACAACTTGGAATTCACTTCCTTGTGCAATACTTCTTCATCGGAAAGCGCTGTTAAGGCTTCCGGGTCCCAGTTGACCATGCGCACGCCGCGGTAGATCTTTCCTTTTTTGTACAAATCGATGAATACATCCAGTACCGATTCGGAGTAGGAGGGATCCATCGTAAAAGAAGTGCGCGCCCAATCGCAGGAGCAACCCAGTTTTTTCAATTGTTCGAGGATGATGCCGCCATGCTTGTCCTTCCATTCGAAAGCGTGCTTCAAAAACTCATCGCGCGTCAAATCGGATTTTTTGATACCTTCCTTCCGGAGTTTTTGTACCACTTTGGCTTCAGTAGCGATCGATGCATGGTCTGTTCCCGGAACCCAGCAGGCATTTTTGCCCAGCATGCGTGCACGGCGTACCAAAACATCCTGGATCGTGTTGTTGAGCATGTGGCCCATATGCAAAACTCCTGTTACGTTCGGCGGTGGAATGACGACGGTGTAAGCTTCCCGGTGATCAGGTTTCGAGTAAAAATACCCTTTGTCCATCCAGTGGCTGTACCATTTGGCTTCAGCCTGCTTCGCTTCGTACGTTTTCGGAGTTTCCATTTATTGTTGACTTATTTAAAATTTCAACAAAAATAGGCATTTTTTAGGGATTCGGAGACCCGAAGATTCGAAAAATCATAAATTCAGCGATTACGAATCCCAGGATAAGAAATCGATGAATTAAAAATCAGCGGATCGCCCGCACCAGGATTTTCCGGTAAACCACCATGATGAAAATCGAATAAATCGTAGTCATGATGATCATACCCAGTACGGATAAAATAGAGGTGAATTTCGGGCTGGCCTTGAAATTGATGTTTTCCATGCCCATTTTGTAAATTTCATCCTTGCTCTTGGTTTCGAGCTCGGGATTCATTTTCTTCAGCTTTTGGATGGATTTATCGCTTCCAAGCTCTTTATCCAATTGGGTAATGAGCGGTTCTTTGGTGCGCTCCACAAATTGCGGGTTGATGTTGTTATAATAGAAAAACAAAAACAGGGCTACAATCACGGCATAAGGTACACCAGCGCTCATGCCCGCTTTGATATCGCTCAGCGCATTTCCCTGCGAAAAGCCTTCTTTTTTCTTATGCAGGTAAAGTCCGAGCGAAACAGAACACATCAGGAAAAACATGTTGCTGAGGATCATGGGGGTCAAATCGGTTGTTTCCGACCAGATCAGGTGGTAAAGCATCTTGATGATGATCCAGCTGAGGGCACAGATAAGGCCTGTTTTTACGGTAACTTTCATGAGAATGGGAAATGGAAAACGGAAAACGAAGAATCGGCGTAAAGCATTTCCAATTCTGCATTTTCCATTTTCAATTCAAAATTATTTATTCATCGAAACCAAAAACTCTTCGTTGGAGAGCGTATGGTCCATTTGTGCTTTGAGGAATTCCATCGCTTCTACCGGGTTCATGTCGGCAATGTGGCGGCGAAGCAGGTAAACACGCTGCAGCACGTCCTTGCTTACAAGCAAATCGTCGCGGCGGGTGCTGGAAGCCGTGATGTCGATGGCCGGGAAAATCCGGCGGTTGGAAATCTTGCGGTCGAGTTGCAATTCCATGTTACCGGTACCTTTAAATTCTTCGAAGATTACCTCGTCCATTTTGGAGCCGGTTTCGGTCAGTGCCGTAGCAATGATCGAAAGTGAGCCGCCATTTTCAATCTTACGCGCCGATCCGAAGAAACGCTTCGGTTTGTGCAGGGCATTGGCATCAACACCTCCGGAGAGTACTTTCCCGGAAGCCGGTGAAACGGTGTTGTAGGCACGGGCAAGACGGGTAATGGAATCAAGCAGGATGCAGACATCATGGCCGCATTCTACCATGCGCTTGGCTTTTTCAAGGACGATGTTCGCCACTTTTACGTGTCTTTCGGCAGGCTCGTCGAAGGTCGAAGCGATGACTTCGGCTTTTACGCTGCGGGCCATATCGGTTACCTCTTCCGGGCGCTCATCGATCAGGAGAACAATCAGGTAGGTTTCGGGGTGATTGGCGGCAATGGCGTTGGCTACGTCTTTGAGCAACATCGTTTTACCGGTTTTCGGCTGGGCCACGATCATCCCGCGCTGACCTTTACCGATCGGCGCAAAGAGGTCCATAATCCGGGTTGACATGCTTTCGTCCTTGTGGCCGGTAAGCTTGAATTTTTCGTTCGGGAACAAAGGCGTCAGGTACTGGAAAGGAACACGGTCACGGATATAGGAAGGATGTCTTCCGTTGATGGAATCTACTTTTACAAGCGGGAAAAATTTCTCGCCTTCTTTCGGCGGGCGGATCGTTCCTTTTACCGTATCACCGGTTTTTAAACCGAAGAGCTTGATCTGGCTCTGGGAAACATATACATCGTCCGGGGAAGGAAGGTAGTTGTAATCCGAAGAACGGAGAAAACCGAAGCCTTCCTGGATCACCTCGAGTACGCCTTCGGCGCTGACAATGCCGGCCAGGTCAAAAAGATCTTCTTCCATTTGCTTTTCAGCTTGCTGTTTTTGCTGCTGCTCAAGCATGCGCTGGCGGTGCATTTCTTTGTCGCGCATCCGTTGTTCGTTGCGCTTGGCCTGCTCCAGCTCTTCCGGGCTCATATTGCCGCGATCGACTGTGTCTTCTGCTGCGGGAGCTGCCGTTTTCTGTTCCGGTGCTTTATCTTTGCTGAAATTCCGCTTAACCAGGTCGCGTCCTTTGCGCATTGGCTCGGAGATTTCAGTTTTTGTTTCTTGTGTTGGGTTTTCCTCTGCCGGGGCTTCTTCTTTTTTATTGTCCGGTGCAGAGAAAAGGTCTGCCTGGGGCGCCTGAACAGCATCAGCCGGACGGCTTTTGATGATCCGGGCTCTTTTTTCTTTCTTAGGCTGTTCAGCCGGTACCTCGGAGATAACTTCCGCAGCACTTTCTTTGATGGCTTTTTTGGCTTTCGGGGCTTTTTCAGCAGAAGCTGTATTCCCGGATATTTTGGCAAACTCACCAAGGAGCTCTGCTTTTTTCAGGTTTTCTGCATTTGGTATGCCAGCTGTAGTTGCAATTTGACGTAAATCGCCGATTTTTTTTGACTCTAAATCTTTAAGATCCATAAATAAACTATGTGGTTTGAGAAAAGAACAAATTGAATGTTAATCTTTTTGGGGGAAATGTTACAAAACAGGATTGTTTCGTGATGCAATATTACGCATTTTTTTGATTTGGCAATATTTTTTTGAAAAAAATAGAATCGGAAAGGTTTTTTTGAGTTGTAACTTATTGAAGCGCAAAATTAATCGGTGTTCTCACGATGCTTCTGACTTTTTCCCCATTATAGGTGGCCGGCTTGTATTTCGGCAAAAGGCGAATTACCCGGAGAGCTTCGTAATCCAGATCTTTGTAAGCTCCCCGTATAACCTCGACATGGGTCACTGTTCCGTCTGTTTCAACAACAAAACTCAGGTAAACTTTTCCTTGTTCATTATATTCTATGCTCATCTGGGGGTAGCGTAAAGTTTTAACGATGAATTCGTTGATGTTGCCCGGGAAAGAAGCTTCAACAAAAGCTGGGTCACCTTTGTATTCTTTGACATCACTTTTCGGTCCATATTTCCTGTCTTCTTCAAGGGTCATATTTTGAAACTTTTTAAGTTCTGCCAGTCGCTCAGCACTAAATGCTGCTAAGTAAACATGTTGTTCTTTTGTTTCTGAATCTACAGTATAGTAGGTGTCATAATAATCACCTTTGTTTTTGACACAGATTGTATAGGGTGTTTTTTTTGGCGTTTTTTTGAAAGTGTAAACCAGGCTCTCATCAACGAGTGTGTCGCAAAGTTTTTGATTTTTTTTGTCAATTATCAGTACCTGGCTCCCGCCAAGCGGTTTTTGATCCGTACCGGAGGCGAAGTGAAAGGTAATGCTTACCTGGGCGGAGCTAATTAAGCAAGCCATACTTGCAATAGTGAATAAAATGGTCTTTTTCATGTTTTAGTTATTTTAAGTCATGAGTTGTTATTGATTGAATTACAAACTCTCCGTCCGGGAAACGAAAATACTCAATTCAACTTTCCTTCCCATTTACTCACGGCGCTGGTTGCCAGGGCATTTCCGACCACATTGGTCATGCTACGCGCCATATCACAAAAATGGTCGATCGGTAAGATCAGGGCAATCCCTTCCGGCGGAATCCCGAACATGGAACAGGTAGCAACCACTACAATTAAAGAAGCCCGTGGCACGCCGGCCACACCTTTGCTGGTGAGCATCAGTACAAGAAGCATGGTGAGCTGTTTTTCAAGCGGCATGTCAATTCCGTATACCTGGGCGATAAACACGCTGGCAAAAGTCATGTACATCATGCTGCCGTCGAGGTTGAAGGAATAACCGAGGGGTAGGGTGAAGGATACAATTTTATTGTCGCAGCCAAAACGCTCCAGCTCTTCGGTGAGCTTCGGGAAAACCGCTTCGCTGCTCGTGGTGGAAAAAGCAATCAGGAGGGGGCTTTGGATCCGGCGCAGCAAGGTCCACAAACGGTTTTTGAGAATGGCGTAACCAACGGAAAGCAAAATGATCCAGAGGGCTATGATCCCGATCGCGAAAGCAATGAGGTAATTGGCGTACAGGGAAAAAATCCCGAAGCCATGCGTGGCGACGGCAGCCGCAACGGAACCCAACACCCCGACGGGGGCGACCCACATCACGTAACCGACCATTTTCAGGACGACATGCGCAACCGTATCCAAACCATTGATCAGGGGTTTGCCCACTTCACCGATGGAAGAAAGCGCAATCCCGAAAAGGATGGAAAAGACGACGATCTGCAGGATTTCATTGGTGGCCATGGCTTCCACGATGCTTTTCGGAACAATGTGTTTCACAAATTCTTCCAGGGAAAAAGCCTGCGTTTTTTCGATTAGGTCTTTGGCGCTGGAGGTGTCGGTCATATCAATATCCACGCCAACACCCGGTTTCATGATGTTTACGAGCAATAAGCCCAGCAAAAGTGAAACCAGGGATGCTGTGATAAACCAGCCCATGGCCTTGAGTCCCACGCGGCCCACCATTTTCATGTCACCCATTTTGGCAATCCCGACAACCAGGGTTGAAAAAACCAGCGGGGCAATGATCATCTGTACCAAACGGATAAAGATGGTGCCGAGCAGCTTGATGTTTTTCGAAAAACCTTCTTTGGACTCCGGGAAGTAATAGTAAATCACTCCGCCCAGGACAATGCCGAGAATGAGCCCGGTAATGATCGCGATAAATAACTTGTTCCGTTTCATGCAGGGAATTTGTGCGGTGAAATTAAACTTATTTTTTTGAATTATGAATGTTGAGTGATGAATTATGAATGTTAGGTGGCCCCAAAGAGCCCGGAGTTTAATGATTTAATCTCTTAATCTAAACTTGGTCCTTTGCGTACTATCTGCTGACAGGAAGGTCCAAAACAAGATGATAATCATTTCATACTGAGCATACTTGAAGCTAATTCTTTATTTTCTTTTTTAATTACCTGCGGTGCTGCTTGCGCGGTTTTCATTCTTTAAGGCAACCTAAATGGATTTTTTAAGTTATAAACATATTCAGGAAACCAACGCTTTCTAACAAAAAAGCGTTATATTTAACGACCAATTGCTAATATTATGAAAAAAACCTTACTCTCTTTCCTGGGGATTTGTTTTGCCGCTTTTTTACAGGCTCAATGCGATCCGGGGGAAAAACTGGTTGAAATCCAGATCGTTCCGGACAGTTATCCCGATGAAATTTCCTGGGTATTGAATGCCAACGGCGTTGCAGTGCTTACCGGAACGTTCAACAACGGGCAAATTTGTGTCCCAGAAACAGCCTGTCTGCAATTTACGATCAGTGATGCTTACGGTGACGGGATTTGCTGTGCTTACGGCGAAGGTTCATATAATGTATTGGTGAACGGAGTTTCTGTTGGCTCAGGAGGGCAGTATGCCGCTTCTGCAACGGTGACTGACGGTTGCCCTCCCGGCGCTTTCTGTTCCGAGCCGATCGTGATTACCGAAGGAAGCTACACTGCGCCACAGGCCAATTACTGGTATTCATTCACCCCTTCACAGAACGGGATGTACGACATTTCTACCTGCGGCCTCAGCAGCTGCGACACCAAAATTTGGGTGTATGGCGAATGCAACGGCATGATCAACTCCGAAACAAACATGGGCACCCTGTTTTATGACGACAGCGAAGGCGGTTGTGGCGACCAGGCGGTCGTTCACGGCTATTTTGAGGCAGGTGTTGAATACCTGATCCGGATCGGGCTTGCTACCGGGACGGTTTGCGTGGGCAACAGCATTGATTTTTCGTTGACTTATATCGGGCCGGTTGTCGGCTGTATGGATCCGCTGGCCTGTAATTATAACCCGCTGGCGACGGTTTCCGATAATTCCTGTGTGTATTTTCCAAGCCCGGATTGCACCGGTGGTCCCGACCTGATGATCGTTGAGCCGGAAATTGTGAATTCCCTCAATATCCGCCAGCAATCGGCAACAAACTGTATGGTGGAAGAAGGCTGTATGGCCGGTTATGGCGAACGCACGATCTTAGCTTTTGATACACACATCAAAAACATCGGTACGATGGATTATTTCATCGGTGACCCGACCAACAACCCGGACCAGTTTACTTTCCAGAACTGCCACGGCCACGCGCACTACGAAGGCTACGCCGACTACATCCTCTACAAGCCGAACGGGACTTCCATTCCGATCGGGCACAAAAACGGGTTTTGCGTACTTGACCTTGAGTGCAATGATGGCGGAACGGCCCAATACAGCTGCGGCTACATGGGGATTTCCAAGCAGTGCGGCGATATTTACAACAACGGACTCGATTGCCAGTGGATTGACATTACGGATGTAGACACCGGCGAATACATCATGGCGGTTAAAGTAAACTGGGACCAGTCTCCGGATGCTTTGGGCCGTTATGAAACCGACTACAGCAATAACTGGGGTCAGGCGTGTGTCCGCATCACTATGGACCAGTTCGGAAACAAGGGCTACCAAATCATCAACGATTGTGATCCTTACGTGGATTGCGCCGGTGTTGCTTACGGAAACTCGGTGATCGACTGTAACGGAGATTGCGGCGGATCAGCCGTGCGCGGTGACCTGAACCTGGACCTGGCGGTACAAACAGCAGATGCCGGTTTGTATACCAACGGAATTCTTGATGCCTCTCTCGGAACAACAGATTGTAACGAAGTAACTGCCGACGGAATCTTGAGTGTCTGGGACGCTGCGGTAATCAATAAATGTGCCCTCGGTGTAAGCTCCAATGCCTGTGAATTCCCGAAAGCGGCGCAAAACCTGGATCAATATGCAGAAATCGGATACACCGAAGTGCACCTCGCAGATTCTTACCTCGATGTATTTATCAAAAACCCGGAAAACAAGGTGCTCGGCTACGAGCTGAATTTCTCCGGCATTGAAATCGCGGATGTGGAAAACCTGATCGACCCGGCTTTTTACCCAATTACACCTCAATTTGAAGACGGAGGCACCAAAGTAATCGGTCTTTCTTATGTAGACAGCATGATCCCGAAAAACTTCCAGAACACACCGCTTCTCCGCGTGTATTTCAGCAATGTGACCAGCGATGATGTGTGTATCGAATCCGTAGTGCATTTGCTCAACAACCAGGCCCAGCCGGTGAACGCCAACCTGATCGAAGGTTGTGTGAGCCTCGCGGGAATTGAAGAGCGCGGGATCCCGAATTTTTCAGTTAAGCCTAACCCGGCTTCCAACACCGTAACGGTGGAGCTAAAATCCAAAATGGATGAAAAGATGACCTTAACGCTCACGGATGCCCTGGGCCGCAAAGTGCTTGAAAAAACCGTGAACGCGATGGAAACCTCGATCGAATTCGATGTAACGAACCTCACGAACGGTTTCTATAACGTGATCCTTTCCGGCGGGGAAGTGAATACCACGAAAAAAATTGTCGTAAAACATTAATTGTGAACGAAGAAGCAAGAACCGAATTAGTTAAGCTTGCGAATGCGAAAATGCCCTTTGGAAAATACCAGGGGCATTTTTTAGTTCAGCTCCCCGAAGCCTACCTCGTATGGTTCCGGCAAAAAGGCTTTCCGCCCGGGACTTTGGGGAAACAATTGCAGCAAATGCTGGAGATCAAGGAAAATGGCCTCGAAAAACTGATTTACCCGCTGATTCAAAAATAGGCTGAACCTTTTTGTCAACGGATTGTATCCCATTCCATGAAGTTTTTACTTTTTCTTAGTTGCTGTATTGCCTTTTCCGGGATGGTTTTCTCCCAAGAGATCGATGAAGATTCACTAAAGCTGAACTCCACGAAAGACAGTTTGAATGTCTATATAAACGGGCAAATCTGGCTGGTCTCCAATCCCGAAAAAAATCAGAAGGCGGCTTCTGAAGTGGCTCCTATGGTGACAAACGGATCGTTTGAAACAGTTGAAGGCTGTGTTGTCGGGATTTTTTCGCAAGAGGTCGGGCGAGAGTTTCTTACCTTGATTAAAACACTCAAAATCAAGCATCATTACATCTCGGCTTCGGGCAGGTACTTTTCGATTGCCCCATCATCCGGTGAGGATGTCAGCGCTTTTTACCGCCGTGTTTTACCTGTTTTACGCAGGCAAAGATGGGTTGAGTCGGCGGGGCCTTTCCTTTATTCCTATTCCAATTCCGGCGATTCTCTTTTGCACCAAAATTTCATGGGACGTTTCAGGCATGACATCTGTTACCTCAAAGGCAGTATCTACCTCCAGGTTCAATTGGGCATTGATGCAACCGCCCTTGAAGCGCTGATGAACAAGCCGGGGATCACAAAAGTGTCACGCCCGACAGACCGTGTCGGTTTCATAGTAGACCTGGATGAAGCAATGGGCCTGGATATCATCCGCCTGGGAGAAGAATGGGCGAAGGAAACCTATGTGCAAAAAGTCGATGTACATATTGAATGCCTACAGTTGGGTGATATGCGGGATAACCGGTGAGCCATAAGATCAAAAAGAGCGCCCGAAAAATGAACGTTTATGGAATCCGGGTGTAAAGTGCATCATCGTTCCGAAACTTAAATTTTTAGCGTATGAAAACCCAACTTCTATTTTTGACCTTATCCGGTATTTTTTCTTTACAGGCTTTCAGCCAGAGCTGCGGCCTTGAAAAATTGAACAAAAAGAATATCGAAACGCTTCCACCGCTTCAAACAAATATAGATGAAGAGCTGGCGCTCAAGCAGCAACTGGATGAAGTCGTTGTGCAGGCATACAGCGAGCCTTTGATTATCTGTACCTGGCCCAAAGACGTTCATTGTTATCTTTTGATCGAAGATATTGAAGATATCAAGGTGTTTACTACTGAAAAGGATCTTCCTTTTTCGCTGCTCCTGTATCCCAACCCGACCAGTGATTTTGTTCATTTGAAAAGCAGTGAGCCGCTTGAGATCACAGCATTAAAAATTGTCGATATGCTGGGAAAAACCGTATTTGAGAACAGCGGAACTGGCTTGCAAAATCCCCGGATCGATGTGTCGGATTTTAAGTCAGGGATTTACCTGGTAAACATCACTGCCGGCGAAAAACATTATACCGAACAGTTGGTGGTAAAACACTAAAAAATACTAACTTTAGACCTTTGAGATAAAATCAACCTCCTATGTTAAGATCTTTTTTCCTTTTGGCCCTGTGCAGCCCCGCATTGCTTTTTGCACAAAAAGAGCTCACGCTTGCGTCGACGCTCGAAAAAGCCACTGTATTTTTCCAGGGCGCGCAGCTCGAGCATAGCAAAAAACAAAGCCTTAAACCCGGAAAACAAACGCTGGTTTTTGAAAAGCTGACCGATTTTCTCGATCCGAACACCATGCAGGTCAAGGCAACGGGAAACCTGACGATTTTATCGGTTAGCCTGCGCAAAAATTACGAAGATAAGCGCATTTCCAACCAGGAGCTGAAAGAACTGAACGCCAAGCTGGATAAATTATACATCCAGGACGAGGTGCTGCGCGATGAGCACCTGATTTTGCAAACGGACAAAAACCTGCTCACGATGAACAGCCAGCTGCGCGGAAATGAAAAAGGAGTGGTGGTTGCTGAATTGAAAGAAGCTTACAGTTTCATTCATGCACGTATGGTCGAGATCTCGAAGCGTGAAACGGAAATTG
>CBINGV010000040.1:0-17235 GCA_966250255.1 uncultured Flavobacteriales bacterium
GTAGTTGAAATTGTATTGCCAGCCCTGCGTATACTCTCCGTCGCAAAAGTCGGCGTTGCCGTAAGTCAGGTCATAGTCCCAGATCGGCGCCATCACCAGCTTACCGCCATGGGAATCCTTGTCTTTGTAAATGAAAAAGCTCTTGCGGTAGGCGTCGATGCTGCGCGTAAATTCACTGATCAGCAGGGCGTCCAGGCAGGATTCGTAATTCACATACTGGCGGAAACCGTTGATCGGGTTGCTGAAATCCGACCCGGAAAGCGTAGCTTCGAAATCCGTCACATAGTTGCGGATATAGTCTTTTTGCTGCTGGGGCATCAGGTCGCCGTCGGGATAATTGTAATCGATCACAATCGGGCTGCCCGCCGGGATGGGGGCAAAAGGCGATTCCCAGCCGGGGTTACTGTTGCCGGAGTCTTTATCGAGCTTCAGGATGTAGCCGCCCGTGAGGTTATCGCCCGAAATTTCATCGGGGTTGAGGGTTGAAACATCCACGCGGTCATTGCCTTTTTTGACCTTTTCCATGAAAATGTAAACACCCATGTACTGCCCGTTAATAAAAAGCTCCACCGGGCGGAAACGGGGTGCATACCAGCCCATGCCCTGGATCAGGTGCATTGACAGCATGTTACGCAGTAAGGTTTTGTCGGTGTATTGTGCGCTGAGTACCCAGTCGCTTTCGGACGGAAAGCCCAGCAAAGCCGTGTCCAGATCGAGGTTGTTGGCATCGCGGATTTCGAGGTCGTAAGATTTTTTCGGGAAACCGCTTGAGCTGGCCCCGCGGATTTCCAGGCCGCAATTGCCTGCAAAATGAAAATCGGTCTGGTTGGTATAATTGCGAATGCCTTCGCCGTGGTAAATGATGTTCACACTGCCGTCGATTTTCGGTTCGTTGGGAATTTCAGCGCCATTCGTTTCGAGCATCACGATCGGGAGGTCTGATTCGGTGATGGTAAACACGGTAGCAGGATTGAAACCGAAAGAAAGCGAAAAATCAAATAAATTGCCGGCATCCTGCTCGTAGGTATCGTTGACCCGTAAAATCCAGGTACCGTTGCCATCCTGGCCGTTATTGAGCACGCCCATTTGTCCGTTTGGCAAAAACACGCCCGTGTAGGGTGAATTGCCATTGTTGATCGATTCCGTAGCGGTGGAAGTCAGGCAGGTGTTGGTAAAATAATCACTATCGCCGCCCACGCCGCTGATCAGGTTGACGTAGCTTCCGTCCGGGGCAATCAGGGTAATTACCAGGTCGGCAAGCCAGGTGTGATGCAGGTTGATGCAAACAGCCTCAAGCCCGAAGTCGGTCGTGTTGAGTGTTTGTCCCAAACCGCTGATGGTAATCGGATAATCATTCGTGCTGTTGTCGTAAATCGTATCGTTTGGACTGGCACTAAACGTTTGCGACAGGCCATACGAAGAAAGCACGGCTGCGCACAACAGGGAAACTAGTTTCATTTAAAGCCGGGAACTATTTGGAAAAACTGATCGGGAGTACCATACGTGACTCCATCGGTGCGCCGCTTGCATCTTTGGCCGGGACCCAATTGGGCATTTTGTTTACGGCAGTCAGGGCAATTTCATCCAGTTTAGGATCAAGTCCGCGAAGCACTTTGGCGTTTTTTACTTTGCCTTCCTTGTCAACAAAAAATTCGACGTAGACTTTTCCTTCGATGTTCTTTTTGTCTTTCGGAACAGCCAGGTTTTTCTGAAAATAAGCGTTCATGGCTTCCTGGCCTCCTACGTAACTGGCTTCCGTGACAGGAACCAGCGTGGATTTATTCGTTTGTGAAAAAGAAAAGCTTCCTGCAAAAAGGAGAAACAAAGCAAATAAGATCGTTTTCATTTTATGTATAGTTTTAAAACTCAAATTTACAGCCTTTTTTTCAAATTCGCTAACAAATGTTATGAGAATTATGAACGATGAATTATGAATGTTCAATGAAAATAATAAGATGCAAACAATCCCCCGTCTAAGCGTTTAAAAATCAGGTAAATTCATCATTCATCAATCATTATTCGTTTCGCATCAAAATCAATCGCTGAACGCTTTCCACGCCTTCCTTTTCGAGATAGAGAAAATAAACCCCGTCCGGCAGCTGGTCGAAAAGCAATTCATCGCCCTGTTTTTTTGGCCGGAATGCTTTTCCCTCCGGGTTAAAAATGTGAATATCAAACTGGTCCAGGTTTTCAATCCTGATGGAGGTCGTTCTGACAGGATTCGGAATCGTTATGTTGATTTGATTTTGCAGCTCGTGCTGGCCGAGTGAACAATCAGGCGCATCGTCTGCTACCTGTGTCAGGATACCGTGGTCGACATACCAGTTTTCCCACACACCGCCATCGCCGCTTTGCCAGTCGCTGAGGTTGAACGTCTGCGTGCCCTGCATAGTGCCTTTGGCATGATACACTTTGAGCGCCTGTCCGCTGTGATCCCAGCTTAAACTGGTACTGGCCTGGCAGCTTTCGGGTGTGGCGTCCGGCAATTCACAGTTGACCCGGATGAAATAAATGTCCTCGTCGTAGTTGGGATAATCCCCGTAAATTCGGCAAAAACCGGTCGTATCGATGCAAATTGCCGTGTATTCATCGCAGGCGATGCCTTTGCCGCGAACGCCCATGTCTTTGAGCATGCGCGCCAGGAAAGCGACGTGCCTGCCCTTACGGTCGGGATCATCGTAATGCGTGTCGGTGATCACTTCTTCCAGGAAATCGTTTTCCAGGAAAGGCTCATTCGAAACGGTCATGGCCGGATTGTAGGGATTCGCCAAGGCGGCAGCGCTGGTTACACTCCCGTTTTCAGCCGAGAAATAGAATCCTCCCTGGATAGCCATGCCCGCGCTTGTGCCGCCGATGACCATTTTTCGTTCGTGCAGGCCCTGGTTGATCAGTGTTTCCACCGGTGTATTGCGCCAGTAGGAAATGTAATCCCACTGATCGCCGCCGGCAAACCAAATCGCTTCGGCCTGGCTGATTTTCTGTTGTACGTAGCTTTCAGCAGAAGCATCGGCATTGTGGCAAACAATTGTTTCAACGGAATTGACAGTGATTCCCAGCTCATTCAGCATATATTCGTTGTAGCCGTCCGACCCGCTGGCCCGAAGAACGAGAATATCACCGCCATCGGCCTGCTGCAAAAACCATTTCATGGCCTCATCATGCTCCGTAGCGCCGCCCATCAGACAAACACCACCTTTGGGATTGGTGACCGCATCCGTTGTGTTCCCGGAAAAATAGGACGTATAATTCTGTCCGAAAACGCTTGTGGCAAGCAGCGAAAACAAAAAAGGAATGAGTTTCATAGCTGGCGATTTGGGTCAAATGTAATGTTTTTGAGTTAATAAGTTAGGAGTTTCTGAGTTAGTAGTGAAATCTGCTTTCCTCCTAAGGACAAAGCTACTACTAACTAAACAACTCATAACTCAGAAACTTAGTAGATAAAGTTTTGATTTTCACAAATAAATCCGTAACTTTGCACCCGCTTTAGTGAAAGCGATTGCTTATCCCGGTGGGCGAACAGTTTTAAGTATTCATTCTTCCAGTGGCCGGGACCTTTGGAATACAAGTAGAAAAGCCAGATGGCAGAAATTAAAATTACAGGGCAGGGAACTGCCGATTTTGATTGGGACGCGTTAGCATTAGACGGTTACAATCAGGTAGAACGTGCTGAAATGTCAGACAAGTACGAAGCAACTTTGAGCTCGATCAACGAGAAAGAAGTGATCGAAGGTACTGTTGTTGTATTGACAAAAAGAGAAGCCGTTATTAACGTAGGGTACAAATCTGAGGGCGTAGTTCCGATCAGTGAGTTCCGTTACAACCCGGATTTGAAAGTAGGGGACACTGTTGACGTTTACGTGGAGTGCCAGGAAGACAAATACGGGCAATTGATTATTTCCCACCGTACGGCACGCATGCACAAAGCATGGATCCGTGTGAACGAAGTACTCCGTACAGGTGAGGTAATTACCGGTTTCGTAAAATGCCGTACGAAAGGTGGTTTGATCGTTGACGTTTTCGGTTTGGAAGCATTCTTACCGGGATCACAAATCGACGTGAAGCCTATCCGCGACTACGATGTTTACGTAGGTAAAAACATGGAATTCAAAGTAGTTAAAATCAACCAGGAATTCCGCAACGTAGTTGTTTCCCACAAAGCGCTGATCGAAGCAGAGCTCGAGGAACAAAAGAAACACATCATCTCCGGCCTCGAAAAAGGTCAGGTACTCGAAGGTGTCGTGAAGAACATCACTTCTTACGGTGTATTCATCGACCTCGGCGGTGTAGATGGTTTGATCCACATTACAGACCTTTCCTGGGGCCGCGTAACGCATCCTGAGGAAATCGTTGAATTGGATCAGAAACTGAACGTTGTAATCCTTGATTTTGACGATGACAAAAAACGTATTGCACTTGGCTTGAAACAATTGCAGCCTCACCCATGGGATGCACTCGATGCAAACCTGCAGGTTGGTGACAAAGTTTCCGGTAAAGTAGTTGTATTGGCTGATTACGGTGCATTCATCGAAATCGCTCCGGGCGTTGAAGGTTTGATCCACGTTTCGGAAATGAGCTGGTCACAACACCTCCGTTCCGCACAGGATTTCATGAAGGTAGGTGATACGGTTGAGGCCCTGATCCTGACGTTGGACCGCGAAGAGCGTAAAATGTCCTTGGGTATCAAACAAATGATGCCGGATCCATGGGATGCCATCGAAGCGAAATTCGCTG
Organism: uncultured Flavobacteriales bacterium; assembly: GCA_966250255.1. GTDB lineage: Bacteria > Bacteroidota > Bacteroidia > Flavobacteriales_D > Crocinitomicaceae > M2408. The sequence goes on from CBINGV010000040.1 coordinate 4,732, forward strand.
TTGGTTCCAAGCACAAAGCAAAAGTACGTAACTTCACTAACTTCGGTGTATTCGTAGAATTGGAAGAAGGTGTTGACGGACTGATCCACATTTCTGACCTCAGCTGGCAGAAGAAAATCAAGCACCCATCCGAGTTCTGCAAGGTAGGTGACGAGATGGAAGTGGTTGTATTGGAAATCGATCGTGAAAACCGTCGTATCTCCCTCGGTCACAAGCAACTCGAAGAAAACCCATGGGATGTATTCGAAACCATCTTCGGTGAAGGTTCCGTACACCAGGGTACTATTGTTGAAACGAAAGACAAATCCGGTATCGTTGCCCTGCCTTACGGCGTTGAAGGTCTTTGCCCTGCAAAACACCTGAAAAAAGAAGACGGTACAAACGCGAAAATCGACGAAACACTCGATTTCAAAGTGATCGAATTCAACAAGGATGCGAAGAAAATCGTTGTTTCCCACACCCGTACATTCGAAGAAGGCGAAGACAAAATCCCTTCCAAAGGCGGTGCGAAGAAAGGTGGTGCGGCAGCAGGCGCAGGCTCTTCTACTTCCCAGGCAGTGAAAGCAATCAACCAGAGCACGGAGAAATCCACTTTGGGTGACCTCGACGCTTTGTCTGCCCTGAAAGACAAAATGAAAGAAGAAGAAGGGAACAATTAAGAATGGAGAGTTAAGAATGGAGAATTGAAAATTTTAATTCACATTCGAAGATTCTTAAATTAATTTTTTCTTTCATAAACTTCGTAGCAAAGGCAAAGAAGTTTGAACAATATGGAAACTCCCCCGTCGGTTTTGGCGGGGGAGTTTTTTGTTTTACTTTTTGTCGCTCCGGGCAAAAAATGACGAGATAAACCGGGTTACAGAAGCTCATCAGCGGGAAGAAGGTGTTTAACAGTTTAAGAGATTAGATGGTTTTGGCTATATTCGTAGCTATAAACTAAAAATGAACATAGAAGAATACAGCTATATTTCCTCGGTTGATTATATCGATCAGCTTGAATTTGCTTATGTGGAGGTCTTTTCCCTGCAACGGGGGGAAGCTTATGAAACGCAGCTGATGACCCGGCAGAATGAATACAAAAAGCTGGACTTGCTTCAGGCAAAAAATGAAATCAGCCCGGAACAAGAAAAATGGTATAAGGAGCTGAAGCACTTAGTAGCGGAGACCCAATACCTTTGGAATACAAATGGAGAATTACATCCTTCCGCAGTTAGAACACATATTTTCGGCGCTGATGATCCGAAGGTTTCTATTTTAAAAGAAATATTAAAAACGGAGGTAAAAACTGTTCCTGAATGGATGTGCGTGCCGGTTTATCGGGATGCTGTTGTTTTTTATAATCAGCAAGGCCATCTTGTTTCTACACTGAACATTTGCCTGAGTTGCGAATACATGCAAACTGCTCCGCTATCGTATGTTAATGCTGACAAGCAGGCTTATGAACTGTTTCGTCAATTTTTTATGGATTTGGGACACCCGGTGGAAAGTTGATTGATTATGATTATAACATGTAAATCCTGTGGTATTCAGCTTACCCGAGATCTTCACGTATTGGAAAATCTTACATTACTAAATGAAAATGACGAACAGGATTTTATTCCTGCGGGCTATTATTTTGTGAGTGACGGAGCATATTATAAAAATTCGGAAGGAAAAATGATTGTCAATCTGGGTGACGTTATTCAGCTTGGAAATCACCCCGATTTGAGCCGGAGGCAAGGATGTTGCGGGATGGATGGTTTGGATGGCATAAACAAAATTTGTCTGAATGGCCATGAAGTAGCAACGGAGCGTTCAGATTGCTGGATGGCGCATGCAGTAATTTTTGAAACCGAATTAATCACCTTACATTAAATCGTACCGAAAATTCCTATCTTTGATAAAAACCATGAAATGAAAAAGATTTTAAGTGTCATTTTATCAAGCTTCTTAGTTGCGCTGCTTCACGCACAAAGCCTGGAAGAGCTGAAACTGGACAATAAGCAATCGATCCTCAACGACAAAGCTTTTTTTTATTTCCCCAAGGCAGCCGTGAATGAAGCACGGGCGGTGGACATTATGTCGGCCGATCACAACATCAATGAAGAAACACGAATTGTTTTCGACCAGGGGGACATGCGACTCGTTTTCTTTGCGCAGGAGCTCTACCTGCTGGGAAATGAGCGGCTTTTTGAAGAGGTTTCCGGGCAAGTGAACGAAAATTATAAATTCAACAACAAAATACTCACCCGCAAAGACGATTTACTTTCGGTTTTATCCACCCCGACGGTTTTTGACTCCACCAGCGGTGCCATTCTGATCAATAGCCTGCTTGTCAAAATGCAGGATAATGCCATTTTTCGGATCGATGCTTACATCAACCCGGCTGCCTATTCGAAAAAGAACGAATTTACCGGCCTGACCGAGAAAGTATTCAGTACGCTGCAGAAAGGTAAAAGGACGAACAAGCGGAATGCCCGCCAGGAAACAATGGAACTTTTCGGATCGGATAAAAAATTTCGCTTTGAGCTGCCTGAAAATTATGGCGTTACGGTTAACCAAAAATATGATTTCCAGGTTTTTTATTTTCACAAATACCAGGACTTTGCCGATACCAACTGGGTGAGCGTGACAATTTATACCGGCCATCATCCTTCCTTTTTTTACACCTCCAATTTCAGGCGGGACCAGGCCACGGACATCGCCGGTGAATTCCTGGGAAAAAAAGTGAGCTGGCTGAGCTTTGCCGATAAGGAAAAAGGGATTTACCTCAAAGAACAACAAATCAAAGCCGATGAAATTGATTTTGGTTTGATTGTCCACGTGGTGATGAGAAGCAACCGCGAACTTTCCATGGATGAATTGACAAAAATCATTGAGGCCGTAAAATTGAAGTAAACCTAACAAAATAGCAAAAATTATGACAGCTGAAACAACAGAAACAATCATCACCGCCGCTACAGGCTTGCTCGGTACCGTGATCGGCGGGATTTTATCTTATTTGCTCACCAAAAACCAGTTCAAACACGAATTGATGCGGGTGCGGGAAGAAAACAAAACCGAGTTCCAGGCCGAGCAAACCGCCATTCATTTCCTGATGCACGAAGGCTATACCGACCGTTCGTTCGATACGCTTAAAAAACACCTCGGAGGCTTTGAAGACGATGAGTTGCGCAAAATCCTGGTGCGGGCCGGGGCAATCCGTGTGTACCGGGAAGACGGAAGCGAATGGTGGCGCCTGTTGAGCAGGAATGGCGAATATATTGATAAGGTCAGAAACAAGATTTCATGAAAAAATTTCCTTCAGGCGCAATATGCTTCTTTCTTTTTTTGACCGCTTGCTGCCCGCAGGACCAGGAAAAGAAAAAAGAAATCATTCAGGAAGAGCCGGAGGAAAAGTTTGTCCTCATAATACCTGTCGACTCAACTGGCCAGGGAATAAGCTATGATCTTTGTGGTTTTTCTTTCCTTGCTTCGAAGCCTCTGAAAATAAAATGGGAAGAACCCGGTGTGGATTTCGTAGTACCGACTTTTATGAATGCTTCCGGCCTCCGTTTCCATTGTTATTTTGGTTACCATCCTTCGTATCCCGATCCGATCCGCTTTCAGTTGGATAACAAGTACGATTTGGTTCCGGGCTTCCTTTCCGTAAAGGATTCGCTGGCCAAAAACGGCTCCTATTACGAACGCATTTTGACAAGCTTTGAAGACGGTTATAATGCCGATTCAACGATCCGCTACCGCCAGGATTCCATGATTTTTGAAGTTTTCCGCCTCCAAAGCAAAGACATCTGGATCCGCAAACCGCTGGAAAGAAAAGCCGGCCCTGTAGATATTGGGGTAATTTTCCATGCCGATTCCGTCCAGACCCGTTTGCATCTCTTTGCCGAAGCGCGCAACGGCTGGGATGCCAAATACCTGGTCGATCTCGCCCGTAAAATTGAAAAACGATGAAAGATTTTGAAAACGAGCGGCTCGAAGATTACTGGATTGATGAAGATTTCGTATTTGAGGTAGAAAATTCCTTCGACATCAGTTTTACGCTCGAAGAATTGGATGAGCTGCAGACTTTCGGTGAGTTGAGTGAGCTCATTCTGAACAGGATTCAGTTGACGGATGAAGTGGATTGTACCACGCAGCAGGCTTTTTATAGGTTGCGCGATGTCGTCAGCCGGAAATGCGGACTCGACCCCAAAACGATCCGGCCCGAACTGGAATTGGCTTCCGTATTGCCGCGTGAAACCCGCAAGGAGCAAATCAAAGAATGGCAAGCAGCGCTCGGAATGGACCTGGACATCCTGGATTCGCCGAAATGGGTGCACAGCCTGATTGGTTTTTTTGTTTTGGGAACCTTCGTTTCTTTTTTTATCAGTTGGAAACTCGGGCTTTCTGCATTGGCAGTACTGATTGCCGGCGTAGGAATTGCGATCAGCACAGAGAATGAGTTGAACGTATTTACATTGGGCGATCTGGCCCGCAAACTCACGCGTAAAAATTACATCGAATCGCGGCGCGATCCGTCGACGGTCAACCGCGCTGAAATCGACCGGATCCTGCAGGCCTGGTTCAGGGATAAAGAGGTATTCACTCCAAAGAGCCGCAACGGAAGGGCCGGGCAGCATGAGGACGGTAATCCCGGATAAAACCCTGGTATTCATCGCTCATAAATAAATCCGCTTGCAGGCGGCTTTTGAAGCCCGGCCCGGTAATGCTCACATCCAGTTGATCGACCTTTCCGTCGGAGCTGAAAGTTGTTGTGGTATAATCAAAATCAATCTGTCTGCTTTTTACCTGCTGCCGGATGTTTTCCAGTTCACTTTTTGTGGTATTGACACATATTTTGACAACAATTTCGTCTTCGTTCATCACAAAAATCGTTTGTTTGCTACTGGTGGAGCAGGCGGCCAGGAAGAGCAGGCCAAAAAGGAAAGCGCATGTTTTCATGTTCAGGAAGTTTTAGTTTCGTTTAGAACGGCACGAAAGGAATTTGTTACAAAGGAGCCGAATGCTTACATTTGATCAAAAACAAGCACATGGCACAGATTCCTTTTCAGCACATTGATTGGTCTTTCGTAGAAAAAACAGAACACCGGGGCGAAAGCGGTACCGCCTTTTGGCAAAGTTTGCAATTTGAAGGCTTGCGCGTCCGCATCGTGGAATACTCGGCCGGCTACCTGGCTGACCATTGGTGCGAAAAAGGACACATTGTACACTGTCTTTCAGGCAGTTTTCTGACCGAACTGGGCAGCGGGGAACACATCCGGCTTTCAGCCGGGCAAAGCTACATTGTTTCCGATGGCCTGAGCTCACATCGTTCGTTTTCGGAAGAGGGCGTCAAGCTACTCATTGTTGACGGCGACTTCCTGGAGGCGGATTGAAATTTAACCCGTAGTTCTCAGAGGGAAAATAATAGAATAATACCTAATTTTAAAACAAAAACAATGAGTTACGACATTCACCTGTATCGCACGGAAGTGAGGGATACACATGAAAAAAGCCAGGATGAAGATTTCTTTGAAAACGAAACAAAACTGCTTGCCTTCGGCCCGGAACAAAAAGAAAGCCTCAAAATCCGCTTGTTGACTACGGCTATTTTATTGAAAACGAAGAAGGTGATCAAATGGCCTTTGGCTTTAAAAACGATGAAGGTGTGAGTGCCTTGCTGACTTCAAGCGCACTTTATTTTTCAGCCACCGGCGAAGGCGTTTTTGAAATCAGCATGACTGCTTCCGAATTTACCGATAGCGGCGAATTTGTCAAATACGACCCGCAAAACGGGAGATGGGAGTAACAGAGCGAGAATGAGAATGAGAGAGGAAAAGACAAGATCTTCCTCTCAATCAATCCGCGCCTACATCTCTGTTATCTGCGGGAAAATAAACTAAGTCCGTGCTATCCGGGAAATCCGTGGGAAAAATAAACTACAGCAAAGACCTCAGAATCTCCGATATTTCCCCTGCACGGCTCAGGACCATAAAATGCCTCCCGTCTTGAACGCGGATATTACAACGAACAAAACGAATGGGCAAAATATAGTCCTTCGTGCCGTGAATATGGGTGATTTTATCAGGGATGTGCCTGTTTTCCCAATTCAGCACCTGGTGGATCGACCAGCGCAGGTAATTGGCGCTTGTTTCCTCAAGAATAATTTTAAGCAGCCGGCGTTCGAGGGGAGTCTTCGCCCCAAAAATCCAGTCTGAAAATCGGTTGGGCCATTTCAGCAGCGAAACCGGGACCAGTTTGTAAAGCCGCAGCTTACCGATCCAGCGAAAATAAAAAGGAATCTCCTGCCGGGTTTTGGCTGATGAAAGCAAAATCAGCTGTTCACAGGGAATAAGCTTCGAAAGTTCAATGGCCATCATTCCACCGAAAGAAAGCCCCAGCAAAACCGGGTTTTCATGTTTAACCTGTTCGAGCAGCCGCCGGGCGTAAGCGGCAATGCTTTCCCCTTTCAAAGGTTCGATCCATTGTATGAAAGTCACTTGGTGCTCCCCGAAATCCAATTGTTGAAACACCCGCTCATCTGCCCCGAGACCACTTAGAATGTAAATCTGCTTCATTGTGAATGTGCTAATTTGATAATATGAGATAAAGCTTTCAAATTCCGTTTAATCTGTGTTATCCGCGGGAGAAACTTTCTACGGGAAAAATCAACCACCGACATATCCCAGCGCCGCTTCCGCAAATCCGGGCCATTTATCCGGATAATCGCCCGGCACCTGCACCCATTCCTTCATCGGTCGGTGCTTCCCGGAAGGATCAAAAAGCTTCGCTCCATCCAGCGCCAGGGCTTCCGAATGCATTTCGCCCGTTAGTTTAAAAACACATTCATTATTGAAAAAACTCATGAAGGCTTTGCCCTTGATTTTAAAGCAGGGCTTTCCGAACATCTGGCTTTCGACAGCATCCGGGAGTTTATTCCCGATTTCGAGGTACAATTGTTGTTCTTTTGTCATGAATCAAAAATACATGAAAGATTTAATAATTTGAAGATTCGAACATTTGAAAATTCGGGGATGAAATTTTAAATCACGAATATGGGAATCAAAGTTTCTCCGTATAAAACCGCACCATCGGGCGATTTTTTGAAGTTTGGTCAACGATTTCAAACCCGGCCCGCTCAAAGCTTTTATACAGGCCGATCCAGGCAAAAGCGTCCGGCAATTTTTCCTGTGTCGGAATTGTGGGGTAGGCTTCAATAATCCCGATTCCCCGGTCTTTGGCGTAATGGATCAAACCCCGGAGCAAGGCTACGGAAACTCCCATGCGGCGGAAATCTTTGGCAATAAAGGTACAGGGTACCGACCACACTTTTTGGGTATCGATCGGTTGATGGACCCGGGAACGCGTCAGTTTCACAAAATCTTCCCGGGGGGCAAAAGCACACCAGGCAACAGGAATGTCTTCATACAAAGCGAGTAAGCCGGTAGGCTTGCCGGCTTGCACCAAAGCACGTTTGGCTTCCTTATTCCCCTCGTTGCTTTTTCCTTCTTCGAAATCGGCAGGGGAGAGCCTGAACGACATGCACCAGCAATTCCCGCAGGCGCCTTTCGGACCAAACAATTCTTCGAATTTGCCCCAGTTGTTGACTGTTAGCGGCTCAAAGCGGAGTTGGGCAAGGAATTCCGGATCGGGAAGCATCAGGCGGTATATTTGCGGTAAAGTTTTGACCAGCCGCTAAGGGCGCCGCGCAGGTAAAAGAAATACAGGGCGGTATGAAACATCGCTGCCGGGATTTTGGTTGGCCGCGCCATGCACTGGGCTTTCATCCGGGCGAGGAAATAACCCATTTTCGGAATGCTGATTTCGCCCCGTTTATCAAAAAAACCATCTTCATGCAGCCCGATAATGCAGCGCATAAAATTGTCATGGTCCAGCCCGGGGCGGTATTCCACCACACAATCCAGTACTTCCTGGCGGTTATTGTAAGCGATGTGTTTCGCGCCGGCCGGGACTGTAAGTGTTTCCCCTTCACGGCCAATGAGCTCTTTGCCATTCATCAGAACGCGGATTTCACCTTTTTTGACATGGAAAATTTCGTCCTGCTTCAGGTGAATGTGTTCAAAAGGAACAGAACCGCCCGGCTGGACAGTCCATTGCATTACAAAAGCTTCATCGCTGTGGGAAATCGTCCGGAAGGTTTCGCCCGTTACAGGGTTTACGCAGGTTTTGTAGAGATCAACCGGCATTGTCGTTTGTTTTTGGGTTTGTCCAAAGCTAGTATTTTTTACTCAATCCGCAAAAATTTCCCCGATGAGGTAAAGGCGCACTTTTCCACTGATTTCAACGCGTTTTCCCAGGTTTTTACATTCCAGGTAGCCGCCGCGTTGCGAGAGTTGCCGGGCGCGTAATTCGCTTTTATTTAATTTCTCAGACCAGTAAGGCGTAAGCGTTGTATGCGCCGAGCCGGTCACCGGGTCTTCCGGGATGCCCGATTGCGGAGCAAAGAAACGCGAAACAAAATCGACCTCCTTTCCCGGGGCGGTAACAATAACGCCGCGGCCTTCGAGTTGGGAAATCAGCTGAAAATCAGGGAGGAGTTCCCGGATGTCTTTTTCCTGTTCAAATACCAGCATGTAATCCGTTTTTCCCTGGAACGCTTGCACGGGTTCCCGGTTGAAGCCCGCCGTCAGCCAGTCAAATAAAGGGATTTCCTTAAATTCGTCGGCCGGGAAATCCAGGCTCAGTAAATCACCTTGTTTCCTGACGCTCAGTTTTCCGCTTCGTGGAGAGAGAAAAGTGATTTGTTCACCCGCATGACCTTCGTGGTGAAATAAAACATAGGCAGCAGCAAGCGTGGCATGTCCGCACAAATCAACTTCCACAGCCGGGGTAAACCAGCGGATTTCATAGTGTTCTCCCTGTTTGACATAAAAAGCTGTTTCCGCCAGGTTATTTTCCATCGCGATTTGCTGCAAGAGTGAATCTGCCGGCCAGTTTGCGAGCGGGCAAACGGCAGCTGGATTCCCGCCAAAAAGGGTATCGGTAAAGGCGTCAGCCTGGTATAGTTTCATTTTTTCTTTTTTAAGGCCGCTTTGTCCAGGTTTTCCTGCACGCGAAAGGCCGTAATACGTTTTACTAATTCTAAAGGCAGAGGTTTATCCAAGGGAAATTGCACCGAGCCTTTTGCATTTTTATAACCTTTGATTTCGTCTTTGAAATTGGCGATCCCGGCCGCTCCGGGATAAAAACCGATGTGCTTTTCATAGCCTGCAAAATAAACCAGCATGCCTTGTAATTTGTAGGCGGGCATCTGGTAACTGATGCATTCTTCGGCATCGGGCGCCGTTTCGCGGATACACTTCCGGATGGCTTCCAGGTGGGAGCGCTGCGGCTCATCAAAGGATTTAATGTAGGCGTCGACATCAGCCGGGACGAGTGCTTTCATAGTAATTCTATTGTCAGATTGCTTTGATTGATTTCAGGGCCGAAGTAAATTCGGTTTCATATTCCGGGAACAGATCCGAGGTAATGTCCATGATGATTTGCACGCCTTTGCTGTTACGGATGAGGTGTACCACATATACCGTATGGGCAATTCCTTCCGGGTCTTCGTAATTGCCCTGGTAAGCAATCGCATTCCCGATTCCTAAGCGCTTGGCTTCGTCCACAAAGACATGATCGACATTAAACGGGACTTGCGTTCGTTTAGTCGCCGTATAATTGACAAGGTTCATGTCCTCCGGGACACTTTCTACAATAACCGCCAGGTTAGGAATCACGTCCCTGCCTTCGGCATTGGTGATGGCTTTGCGCTTGCAGAAATAAACCGAAACGTCATCGTTGTTTTGGGTTCCGGTCACTTTCCAGTTCTTGTTCGGAAGTTCCAGGACAAGCCCCGCTTCTTCGATTTTGAGTTCCTGCGCAGCAAGTTGCCCTAAGAAAAATACAAAAAGCAAAGGCAGGTATTTCAGATAGTATGTGTTCATTCGTTGGGGTTTTGGAAAACTAATTTAGTGATTTTTGTTTACCTGTTGAAAAGCAGGCGCTTTTTGACAAAGCGGTTTTCGTTTTCCCTGATTTTCTGATCGGACTGGATGCGATGTTCTTTTTCTTTTTCCAGTAATTTATACCAGGTAATCGCCGGGATGGCATTATTGGAGTGGAGCTCCAGCCGGATGATGGTTTTGTCGCTCGGGGAGCGGTGTTTATTTAAAATAGCGCTCAATTCCGTTTCATCGAGGTTGATATCGGCCGCAAACTCTTTATTCATTTTATACCCCAATTTAATGTATTGCCTCAGGAAACTGGCAAAGGTAAGACTGGTATCAAAACGGGAGGCCTTGAGGTAATCTTCTATTTGAAAGCGAAGTTGTAATACCTGGGCATATAGCTCGTCTTTTTCATCCATTTCGGACTGAACCTGTTTCCGGGCCTCAGCCAACTCGGCCGAGAGTTCTTCTTTCTGTTCGCGGGTTGACTGATTCCTGAATACAAAAGATTCGGCTAACTCTTTTGGACTGTATTTTTCATTTATTTTTTTCATATACTGTACTCCTGAATAAGTTTAAGCAAGGGTTTTCCGCTTAGAAAAACTTGCCTGCCGGCATTTTGCATCCCATATAGCCGGATATAGTGCGGTTTTAATTTTGTTTTAGGTAGCAAGGAAACCAAGGCATTTATTCCATACAATTTCACAGATTCGCGACAGGAAAAAGCAATCAGGTTACCTGCTATCCGGTCATATTTTTTGTTTTTTCCCACGTTTTCTTTCGATACGCTGAGCAATTTGATTTCCATGCGTTGTTGTTCGGATGGAAAATTATCCAATGCCATCAAACCTAAAATCTCACCGCTTTCAATTAAACTCAGTTTATAAACCGGGTCTTCTGTTGTCCAATCAAAATAGAACTTGGTTTCGTTTATCTGTTCAAAGTCCTCTGCTGAAACCAACTTAATATCAATGTCTTTTCCTTGATTGGTTTCTATATGGATGACCTGCATACTTCAAAGATACAAAATTAATTGACAATTTTTGTAAATAGTTTGCATTTTTTGTAAATTATTAATCTATCCATACACCAACCTGAGCTGAGCAGATCCATTTTGTTTGTAATCCGAGAGAGTTTGAGCTAAATCCCGCAGGTCATGCAGTAAATTTCCTCCGGATAAATAACCGGTATCTTCCGGGTAATACTTGCCTTCAAACTTAACCTCCCTGTAATAATCGGGTTTTTGCTCAATTTTGGCAATAAATTCCTGCACCTTGTTTTGAAGCGTTCCCAGGTCAATCCAGTAATCGTCCCCGTCCAGCTCTTCCTCCTCGTAATCATCTTCCATGCCTTCATAATAAGTTTGCTGGAAAAGATCAAGATTAATCCCGAGGATTTCAGAAACCTGGGCTACCATGCTGGTTTCACCGTAACCGCCCAGTTGTTCGAAAAAATAAGACAATCCTTCCGGAAAATCCTTATCGCTTTCATACTCATTGTCGCTTTCGAGGTAATAATCCATTCCCATAATGTTGTTTTTAATCAATTTCAGTTCTTCAATACTACACAAAATTTCTTAAGAAAGGGTCTAAAATCTCTGATCCCCCTAAAAATGGCACCATTCCTGCTTCCTGAAAACAAAATATTCGCTAACTTTACCTTTCTAAAAAACGAACCAGATCAACATGCGTTTCAAATTCCCCGTTTTACTTGCAATTACCGCGCTCAGCTTCGGTTTAACAACACTTTCTTCTAAAAAGCACCGCCACAAACTGACGACTCCAGTCTTTGTCCAAAACAATGAGGTGATGGCCCGTCAGATGTTGGATAAGCTCACTTTGGAGGAAAAAATAGCGCAGTTTTTCATGGTGGCTTCCTGGCCTAACCGGGATGAAGAGCACCAGCAGGAAATCGAAAACCTGGTGAAAAACGAAAAAATCGGCGGCATCATCTATTTCCAGGGAACAAAAGAACAGCTGAAAACATCCATCGCCCGCATGCAGAAAGCTTCTAAAACGCCTTTGCTGATCGGGATTGACGCCGAATGGGGCCTGGCAATGCGACTTAGCGGGGAAGAGCGTTTTCCGTATGCTTACACCCTGGGGGCAGCCAATGACACCGTACTGACCGAAAAAATCGGGGCGATGATGGCGCAGGAATGCCGCGAATTGGGCATTCACCTTAATTTTGCACCCGTTGCGGATGTTAACAGCAATCCCGCTAACCCGGTGATCGGTTTCCGCTCATTTGGCGAAAATCCGGATGCGGTAGGCAAACAGGTCAAAGCGATGGTGAAAGGGATGGAAAAGAACGGGATCCTGACGAGTATCAAACATTTCCCGGGACACGGCGATACGGATGCCGATTCGCATTATGAATTGCCCAACCTGTCCCACGATAAAACGCATTTTCAAAATATCGAATTCAAACCCTTTCTCGAAGGAATGAAAGCCGGCGCTTCGACGGTCATGATCGGACACCTGAGCGTTCCTTCGCTCGATGAGAGCAAAATTCCGGCTTCGCTTTCATCCAAAATTATCAAGGAAACGCTGCAAAAAGAACTGGGTTTCCAGGGCCTGGTAATCAGTGATGC
>CBINGV010000041.1:0-17223 GCA_966250255.1 uncultured Flavobacteriales bacterium
TCGATGTAATAGTTGATATTCACACGGGTCCCGGAGGAAACAATCGCTTCGATTTCCTCGATGATCTCGTCGAGCGACTTGCCTTGTGATTTCCCGATATCTTCCAGCGGCAGCTTGCGGTCGATGTTTTGGATCAACTGCACTTTCAACCCGGATTTGTTCACCAGGGATTTCACCACGAGGTCTTGCGGACGTTCTATGTCGTTTTCCCCCACGTACTTTTTGATCAGCTCGAGGAAAGGAGCGCCGTAGCGCGAAGCTTTCCCGGTACCTACGCCCTGGATATTGGTCAGTTCCTCCATCGTGATCGGGTATTGCAGGCACATGTCTTTGAGGGACGGTTCCTGGAAAATCACGAAAGGCGGGATATTTTTTTGCTTGGAGATATTCTTGCGCATTTCGAGCAGCATGTCGTAAAGCGCTTCATCAAAAGCACCGCCTTTGGCAGAGATCACGGTATCGTCATCGTCTGTTCCGGAGAAATCGTGCTCCTTGATAAGTTTGTGCGGATAAGGCTTGACAAGGAACTCGCGCCCTTTTTCAGTCATCTTGATTGTACCGTAAGTTTCGATGTCCTTGTAGATAAAACCACCCACGAGGCTTTGGCGGATCACGGCGTTCCAGAAATGCTCGTCGCGCTCGCGCCCACGCCCGAAGAGGACATGTTTGTCGTGCTTGTAGCTCTTGATTTCGGCAATGACGTTCCCGGCGATGAAAGCACACAGATGCTTGGCTTTTTGCAGCTCTTCGAGTGCAATTACGCTTTCGAGCAGGATTTTGATAAATTCCTGGCCTTCGTAGCGGTCGCGGGGGTGGCGGCAGTTGTCGCACATATTGTTGCAGCGGCTTTCTTCGAAATGCTCGCCGAAGTAATGTAAAATGTATTTGCGCCTGCACACGGAGGTTTCGGAGTAGGAAACCATTTCGTTGAGGAGCTGCTTGCCGATTTCCTGTTCGGCTACGGGTTTGCCCTGCAGGAATTTCTCGAGCTTTTCGATGTCTTTGTAGCTGTAGAATACCACGCATTCACCTTCGCCGCCGTCGCGCCCTGCACGTCCCGTTTCCTGGTAATAGCTTTCAACGGATTTCGGGATGTCGTGGTGGATCACGAAGCGCACGTCCGGTTTGTCGATCCCCATACCGAAGGCGATCGTAGCGACAATGACGTTGGCCTCTTCCATCAGGAACATGTCCTGGTGTTTGCCGCGGGTGTTGGCGTCGAGCCCGGCGTGGTAAGGCAGGGCATTGATGCCGTTTACGTTGAGCAGCTCGGCCAGCTCTTCCACTTTTTTGCGGCTCAGGCAGTAAATAATGCCCGATTTGCCCGGGTTGGCGCGGATGTAGCGGATGATTTCCTTTTCCACATCTTTTTTCGGGCGGATTTCGTAATACAGGTTATCGCGGTTGAAGGACGATTTGTATACCGTCGCGTCGAGCATGTTCAGGTTTTTCTGGATGTCGAACTGCACCTTCGGTGTGGCAGTAGCCGTCAGGGCGATAATCGGCACATTGGAGATTTTCTCAAAAATTTCGCGCAGTCGTCGGTATTCCGGGCGGAAATCGTGTCCCCATTCTGAAATACAGTGTGCTTCGTCAATAGCAAAAAAGGAGATATTGACTGAAGTCAGGAAGTCAATATATTCTTGTTTGGTAAGCGATTCGGGTGCAACGTACAACAGTTTGGTTTTTCCCTCGGAAATATCCGCTTTGACACGGTTGATTTCGGATTTCGAAAGCGAAGAATTGAGGAAGTGGGCCACAGCCTCGCTATCGCTTACATTGCGAATAGCGTCCACCTGGTTTTTCATCAGGGCGATCAGTGGTGAAACCACGATGGCCGTCCCTTCCGAAAGCAAGGCTGGCAGCTGGTAACACAAAGACTTTCCTCCCCCGGTCGGCATGATGACGAAGGTGTTTTTTCCGTCCAACACGTTGTTGATTATGTCTTCCTGTTTTCCTTTGAAGCTATCGAAACCAAAAAATGTGCGCAAAGCACCTTTTAGACTTTCTTGAACTACTGGCATATTTTGAGAAACTTTAAGAGCTGTTTAAAGCTAAAGTTATAAAAAAATTTACACGAAATTACACAATTATTAAGGAAAATTTTGAAAAAAATTCAATTTTTCTACCAATTCCGTGCATTTGCCGTTAAACAGGATAAAAAGCCCGTGAGAAGGACTAATCATTTCATTATCAAGCGATATTAATTGAGGGAGGATTCGATCCGGTCCAGGGCAGGCATGCCCAGCTCCTTGTTGTTCCATTTTTCGACGGCTTTCCCCTTTTCCGTTCGCAGGAAGGTCGGGAATTTCCCCCCGGAAAGCATCAGTGCTTCGGAGAGCGAGGAAGCCAGCTCAATGCGGATACGCTTGTCGAGCAGGCCGCGCAGCTCTTTGGTAGCGGCGGGATCGTTGGCACACACCACGTATTTGATCCTCATCGTGGGGTTGCGGCGCTGCAGGCGGCTGATTTTTTCGGTGGATTCACGGCAGAAGGGGCAATTGGGGATGGTCAGCACCACGAAATCGGCGTCTTTTGCATTGGCCAGCAGGTTTTGCTTCGTCAGCGCGGTTCCCTTGGCCGTGTAATCACCTTCGTAGATCGGGTGAAGGGCAAAACCGATTCCAAAAGGCAGGACGATCAGCACCAGCAGGATCACAAAGCGCAGCACCCGTGAAAAACGCGCCAGGTCGTGGCGGAAGATTAAGCCCAGCAAAAGACCGAAGGCCGCCAGCAGGAAATAAGGAAAGGTAAAGGAAAGGGTCCAGGAAACGCCTCCTTCCATGAGCGCCAGCTGCAGGTTTTTGAAAAACACGATGGTCAGCGCGGCCAGCGCAAGGGAAATGTATTTTGTCATATTCGCCAGGTCTTAAAACAAGAAAAGGAAGCCGTGGCCCCCTTTTCCTGTTACAAATATAATAAAATATTATTTTGGCTCAAGCACGGTGATTTTACCATCAGAATCCTTGAACTCCATTTTGTCTTTTTCGTAAGTAATTACGTCCATGATCTCAGTATCACTATCTGAACCAAAGTTGATCGTCAAGGTGATTTTCTCGTCACCAATAGCATAGGTGAAAGGGAAAGAGATGCTTGCACTTGACCCTCCGGAAGTAGAAGAGTAGCTGTAAGTACCTGTACCGGTTAATTTTTCAGTTTTTTTGAAAGAGAACGTTTCACTTTCTCCGCTTTCAGGAGCTTCGCCATCGTAGCTAACTACTTTCCATTCTCCGTCGAGTCTTTTGTTGATTTTAGCGTCTTTGGAGCAGGAAGCCAATGATAAAGCTGCTACAGCGACAAATAAGAACATTAATTTTTTCATAAAATTTTCTTTTAATGGTTAAAATTGTTTCGCCAAATTTAGACTTAATTTTCATAAAAACAAGCGATTCGGAAAAAAAGATGGATTTTGTCCCAGGCCGTTTAATTTGCTTTTTGGGAAACAGGAATGGACAGAAGGAAGCAGAATATTTTCAAAGGAAAACCGGGCAAGCGTTCTAAATCGTTAAATTTGCATGAAATATACAATTGATATGCAAGTCCCTGTTACCGTTTACGCCGAAATGACGCCGAACCCTTCCACCATGAAATTTGTTGCCAATAAATACATCCTGGTTTCCGGCGAATCTGTTGAATTTAATTCTGCTGCCGAAGCGAAAGGCTTTTCCCCGCTGGCCGAGCAATTATTCCAATTTCCTTTTGTGAAAGGCGTTTTTATCGCTGCAAACTTCGTGACGATCACCAAAAACGAATCGCTTTCCTGGGATTATGTCACCATGGAGCTGCGCGAGTTTATCAAAACCTGGATCGCTGACGGAAAAGATGTGCTCGTGATGATGCCGGCCCCGAAACCGGTGGAAAGCAAAAATGAAGAACAAAAAACCTACGCCCCGTCCGAATACGACGATGCCATTGTAGCCCTGCTGGACGAATACGTAAAACCTGCCGTAGAAAACGACGGTGGCGCCATTGAATTCCGCTCGTATGAAGAAGGAGTGGTAACGGTCCTGCTGCGCGGTTCCTGCTCCGGCTGCCCTTCATCCACGGCTACCCTGAAATTCGGGATCGAAAACCTGCTCAAATCGCACCTGCCGGAAGTAAAGGAGGTGATTGCGGAGAACGGGTAATCTGAGTTACGGAGTTATTGAGTTGGGAGTTTACCAGACCGGGCAGTCGTTACAGCTGTTTCCGGGCTTGAAATAATAGAAAAATCCTAAAGTAATGCTGCGCTGGCCATACCAGAATTGCTGCTTGGCCCAGGTATCCGGGTCGTTGATAGTGGCCGTGTGCACCTTCGTTTGGTTGATTGATCCGCCGGTGAGCTGTCCCTGCAAATAAATGTGGCGGAAAAACTCGAGCCGTGCCGAAAGAAAGGCCGCCAGGCCATAACCGGTAAACGTGCGCCGGTTTTCATTGAGCTTTCCAGCAAATAAAAAAGTATTGTTCGACAGGATGGCACCGAGTGAAAGCCCGTAGCTGGTACTGAAAGCCACCATTTTATTGCGTGATTGGTAGAGCTTGTCCGTGCGCTGGATATTCCCGTGCAGGAAATTCATCGCGTTTTGGTAGTGAAAATCGTTGCGGTTGGTAATGATATCCTCGTTTTTGCTGGTTCCGCGCCACGGCGTATTCAGTGTCGTGTCGATTTTGCCGTCCAGCAATACCTGGTTGCCGTCATCAAACACGTAGTTAAAGCGGTTGTAGCCAAAAGAAACGGCATATTTGTTCCGGAAATAATAACCCACTTTAAAGTCAAACTGCGTTTTGAACATCGTTTCGGCCGCAAAATGATCGCCGGTCGAAGGACGAAAATCCCGTGCGGTGGAGTTGCGCAGCGTAAAATCATAGGTCTTGTCGCGAAACTGGATGTCGCTTTGCGTATAATACGAGCGGTTGTAGCCCCAGCCCAGCCAGAAGGTACCGCGGGCGTTCGAGATCTTTTTGACGCCGTTGAACAGGCGCTGTCCCATGGCCTGGGAAGCCAGCAGCATCAGCAACAAAAAACACAGTCTTTTCATGGTCTAAATTTAAGGCTTCTGTTTGTTTTGTTTCATGCGTTTCCGCCATTCCTCCACGGGGATGATTTCCGAGAGGATATAATCGCTTTTCAGTTCCGAATCGTGGAAGCGAACCAGGCCGAACCCTTCCGCAAAGGAGGAAACGAGCACCACGCTTTCGATGTATCTTTTTTCTTCCCCGAGCTGCGTCCAGGTCCAGCGGAGGGTATCCGAAACGGTGATCGCGCGGCTGCTTTGGCCCAAAACGGTAAGCTCAAAGGCCTCCACTTTAAATTCCGGTGAAACTGGCTGCGGCAATACATCCACCGAATCCGAAAGTCTCGGAAAATGGGAGGTATAGCGGCTAAAATGGCGATCGTTCCAGGGAAAAACGGTCGTTTTCGGCACGCTCACGGTATGCAGGCTCCGGCTGCGGTCAACGGTAATGTAATTGCTGACGGACAGGGTCCCGAAATCGTAAACGAACTCTTCGGTGAGCTGGCCGTCGGCCCCGTAATACTGCACTACGCTGGATTTTTTGGATTTAAAATCGGTGGTGTAGACAATTAAAAAACAACTGTCCCGGTCACCGATCGTATCCTTGAAAACGTAAACCCGCTGTTCGGTTACATCCGGGTAAAAATAGGACGCATACGGGTTTTGGCCCAATACGCTGAAGCCGGATAAAAGCAGTGAAAAGAAACAGCAGGCCTTCCGGAACATCAGCTCATTTTTAAGAAAGCCACCTCTTTTTCGGTGAGGTGCCTGAAAAAGCCGCGCGGCAGGTCTTTTTTCGTCAGGCTGGCAAATTTTACGCGGTCGAGTTTCACCACTTCATAGCCCAGTGCTTCGAACAGGCGGCGCACCACCCGGTTTTTACCGGAATGCAGCTCAACGCCCACTTCGCGGGAAGTTCCGCCATCCACAAAAGAAGCATCGTCGCAAATCACTTTCCCGTCATCGAGGTAAACACCATCGCGCAGTTTCTGCAAATCTTCCGGGTTGACCGGCTTATCGGTTTCTACATGGTAAATCTTGCTGGCCTTGTAACGCGGGTGCGTCAGTTTTTTCGCCAGGTCGCCATCGTTGGTAAAGAGCAGCAAACCGGTCGTGTCGCGGTCGAGCCTTCCCACCGGGTAAACCCGTTCCTTGCAGGCTTTCTCTACGAGTGTCATCACCGTTTTGCGTCCCATCGGGTCGTCCATCGTGGTGATAAAACCTTTTGGTTTGTTGAGCAGGACATAACGTTTTTTCTCGGCATTGATGGTTTCACCATCGTATTTCACCACATCGCCCGGCTTGATCTTGTAGCCCATCTCGGTCACAATGACGTCGTTGACCGACACCACGCCCGACTGGATCAGCACATCGGCTTCCCGGCGCGAAGCTACGCCTGCGTTGGATAAAAATTTATTGAGACGGATTTCATTTTCATTGAAAGTGGGCATCGGATCGCCTTTTTTGTTCCGTTCCTTGTAATCAATAAATTTGCGCTTGTCTTTTTCTTTGACTTCCTTTCCGGGAGCGGGGCCGCTCTGGGTTTTGCGGGAAGTTTTTCCTTTCGGAGCTGATTTCGGGGCTGCAGAACGCCTGCCTCCTGTTGTTTTTCTTGTGTTCATCGCGAGCATAATTTATGCAAAGATACGACTTTTAGAATGGAAAATGGAAAATTAAAAATGGATACTGAACGCAAGCTAAGCTGATCCGGTCAATTTTACCTTCCTTGTCCGTACAATTTCGCGACGTATTTCCCGATGATATCAAATTCGAGGTTGACCGTATCGCCGGCCTTCAGGGCATGAAAATTCGTGTGTTCGAAAGTATAGGGAATGATGCACACCGAAAAACCTTTATCGGTGGAATCGACTACCGTCAGACTCACGCCATTTACTGTAACGGAACCTTTTTCAACGGTCACAAAGTCCGGATCATACAAAAAAGTGTATTTCCAGCTGCCGTCCTGGTCTTCAACAGCTGTGCATGTGGCGGTGCAGTCTACGTGTCCCTGCACGATATGCCCGTCGAGTCGCCCGTTCATCAGCATGCAGCGCTCCAGGTTCACTTTGCTGCCCGCTTCCCAGTTGCCCAGGTTCGTTTTGTCGAGCGTTTCGCGGATGGCCGTCACGACGTATTCGTCACCGGAAATGTCTACAACCGTCAGGCAAACGCCATTGTGGGCCACGCTCTGGTCGATTTTCAGTTCGCCCGTAAAAGCCGAGCGGATCCTGAAATGAATGTTGTTTTGTTCGTGTTCGATACCTGTAACGGTGCCCAGGGTTTCAATGATGCCTGTAAACATGCTGTTTTTTTGAGGGCAAATTTACGAATAATTCAGGACGCGAAGTGATGAAAGGTCACGCCAAGGGCGCAAAGAACATTACTTTGCGTACTTTGCGCAACCCTGGTGTACTTGCGTCCAAATAAAGATTAGGACTAAAATGCCTTTTTGTCTTTTAGTTTCTGGCAGGAATCTTTGAGGTTTTCCTGGGAAAAATGCAGGCGTTTGTCGAGGCTTTCGGAAGCGGTGATCAGCTCGTGGGCTTTGGCGTAATCCTTCGAGCAGAAATAAACCAGCGCCAGCATGTAATCGCAGAGGGCGCCCACTTCCGAATTGACGCGTACCTTGCGTTCCTCGGTGTTGAGATCGGCCAGTGTTTCCTGGAAGATGGTCATGGCTTTTTTCAGCGGCTCGTTGTTTTCGAGGGAATAATTTTTGCTTTCGAGCCACAAGAGCACGGTTGTTGAAGCTTCATTGACATCGGTGTAGTCAAACTTGCGGGACTTGATCACCAAAGGCGTCAGGTTGGCCGTTTCCAGGGCATAGAAAAAATCGCTTTCCAGGCTCATGTAGCATTTCAGCGCCAGGGAATTGAGCCAGGTGCTTTCGTCTTTCGTGCGTTTTTCTTCGAACTTCTGATCGGCGCGGGTCATATCGGTGTCGGTGTGTTCAATCGTGTTGGTCTGCGATTCGATCACCGAGCGCACGATCTGCCCCTGTGCATTATACATTTCGATCATGGCGCTGTATTTATAGCTCGCCTGGTATTTGTAGTTTGTGACTTTATATTTATTTCCCTTGCTGTCCGTCCGTTCTTCGGTCGTTGTGCTGTATTTTTTCGGGGTGGCGTTGAGGCTGGTCGTATTGATCTGCAGGCGCACGTCGGCCAGTGCCGGATCGGCTACCACCAGGTAATAATTCGGGTTGATCTCTTTTTCAACGGTTTTTTTGACTTCAAAAGGCGTTTGCTGGCTGGATTCAATGAAAAAATTTCGGGCACTGCCGAAATCCTGGGTTTTGGGCGGCACATTGTAGTCGATCAGGAAATACGTGGTCGGGTCGATATTCTGTGCTGAAGACCACAGAGACAACAGGCAAAAACCGATAAAGAAGCGTTTTTTCATAAGATGCACGATTTAATTTACTCCGGCTGCTCAAAAACTGAACCAAAGCCATTTAAAATTAAAGCAAATCTATAATTATTTTTTAGTTTTGCATTCAAACTAGAGTTGAATTATATGATCAAGTTATCAAAACGCCTCGAGGCGATGGAGGAATCGGCTACGCTGGCCATGTCGCGCATCTCACGCGAATTGAAAGCGCAGGGCAAGGACATTATTTCCCTGAGCCTCGGCGAGCCGGATTTCCACACGCCGGATTTCATCAAGCAAGCGGCCGTGGAAGCCATGGAACAGAATTTCACGACTTATACGCCGGTAGCCGGCTACGATGAGCTGCGGGAGGCCATTTCCCTCAAGTTTAAGCGCGATAACAACCTGGATTACGGCAAGGACCAGATCGTGGTTTCTACCGGTGCCAAGCAAAGCATTGCGAATGTCGTAATGAGCTGCATCGATCCAGGGGATGAGGTAATTATCCCGGCGCCTTACTGGGTTTCCTATGTGGAGATCGTGAAAGTTTCCGAAGGCGTTCCGGTAGTGATCGAAGCGGGAATTGATACGGATTTTAAGATTACGGCAGCTCAGCTCGAAGCGGCCATTACGCCGAAAACAAAAATGATGATTTTCTCCACGCCATGTAACCCGACCGGTTCGGTGTATTCCAAAGAAGAGCTGGAATCCCTGGCGAAAGTCATTGCCAAAAACCCGCAAATGGTGGTGATTGCCGACGAAATTTACGAACACATCAATTTTGCAGGAAAGCATGCCAGCCTGGCGCAATTTGCCGAAATCAAAGAGCAGGTCGTGACGGTGAACGGCGTTTCCAAAGCCTGGGCCATGACCGGCTGGCGTTTGGGTTACATTGGCGCCCCGAAAGCGATCGCGGATGCCTGCAATAAAATCCAGGGGCAATTTACCTCCGGGACCTGCTCGATTACCCAACGCGCCTCGATCGCTGCCATGAAAGCTGATCCGGCTGTTCTGACAGATAGGCGCGCTGCTTTTAAAGGCCGCCGCGACCTCGTCCTGGCTGCCCTGAACGCGATGCCGGGCGTAAAAACCAACGTGCCGCAGGGCGCATTTTATGTTTTCCCGGATATTTCTTCCTTTTTCGGGAAATCCTACAACGGGAAGACCATCCACACGGCGGAAGACCTCTGTCTTTACCTGTTGAGCGAAGCCCTGGTGGCGCTCGTAACGGGTGAAGCTTTCGGTGATCCGAACTGTATCCGGATTTCCTACGCGGCTTCCGAAGAAACGCTGACTAAGGCCATGGCCCGTGTGAAAGAGGCTTTGGCGAAACTTAATTAATATAATAGAAAAATCAGGAGGGTGAAATCCTGCTTCCCCCTTCGGAGGGGGATTGAGGGGAGGACCTGCGACAAGCGTTTTTATCACCCCTCTTAATCTCCCCTCAAGGGGAGAAAAGGTTTCACCTTCAACATTTAATAAAATGGACATTCAGGCTTTATTTGACAGTTTCCAACAAAAGAAAATCATCGTTTTGGGCGATGTGATGCTGGACGCTTATATCTTGGGAAACGTGAGCCGGATCAGTCCTGAAGCGCCGGTTCCGATTGTCAGCCTGCGCGAAAATGACGAACGCCTGGGCGGGGCGGCGAATGTGGCCCTCAACCTGGCTTCCATGGGCGCCAACCCGGTGATTTGTTCCCTGATCGGGAACGATCCGGAAGGCAATAGGCTGAAACAGCTTTTTGCAGAAAACAACATCGATTCGGATGGGCTTGTACAAAGTCCCGGTCGCAAAACAACGGTAAAAACCCGCGTAATCGGCAACAACCAGCAATTGCTGCGCATTGACTCGGAGCAAACAGAGGACATCAGCCCGGAAGATGAGCAGCGCTTGTATGATAAAATCACAGAACTGGTAAGCAGCGGCGTGGACGCCCTGGTTTTCGAGGATTATAACAAAGGGGTGCTGACCGAATCGCTGATTACCCGGGTGATCGCGCTTTGCCGTGAAAAAGGCGTAGCAACAACCGTTGACCCGAAGAAAAAGAATTTCTTTGCTTACCAGGGAGTTACCCTGTTTAAACCGAATTTAAAGGAATTGAAAGAGGGGCTTAACCTCAATTTTTCCATCCGGGATACAGCGGCTTTTGAAGCGGCGGTGGAAGCCCTGCGCACGAAGCTGAAGCACGAGATCACCTTTATCACACTTTCCGAACATGGGGTGTTCATCAAAAACGAAAGCGCAAAACATCATATCCCGGCGCATGTGCGCAACATTGCTGACGTAAGCGGTGCGGGCGATACGGTGATCAGCCTGGCGACCCTGTGTCTTTGCGCGGGCCTTCCGGTGGAGCAGATCGCAGCGATTTCGAACCTGGCCGGCGGATTGGTTTGCGAAAAAACCGGGGTGGTAAGCATTGACCGGGAGGAGTTGATGGAGGAAGTGAAAATGTTGTGAAAATAGTTCCTCCCTTGAGGGAGGGTAGGGAGGGTGATTATTTGTCTTTCACGAAAAATCCTCCCCCTCAATCCCCCTCCGAAGGGGGAAGCAGGAAATCATCAAAATTAAGTATGAGCGAAAAAAGAAAAGAAGTAAAGCCCTACGGCAGCAGCGATAAGAGCAAAAAAGAAGAAGTAGCGGAGATGTTCAACAACATTTCGGCGCGCTACGATTTCCTGAATCATTTTTTGTCCCTCGGCATTGACCGGCGCTGGCGCAAGAAAGCCATTCGCATGCTGGCTCCCCTGAGGCCACAGCGGATCCTGGACATTGCTACCGGGACCGGGGATTTTGCCCTCGAAGCCTTGAAATTAAACCCGAAAGAAGTGATCGGGGTGGATATTTCCGAAGGCATGCTCCAAAAAGGCCGTGAAAAGATGGTGAAGCGAAAGGTCGATCATATCATTTCCATGCGCCTCGGCGATTCGGAAAACCTGCCTTTTGAAGCCGACTATTTCGATGCGCTGACGGTTGGTTTTGGTGTGCGCAACTTCGAAAACCTCGAAAAGGGGCTGGCGGAAATGCTGCGTGTGGTGCGCCCGGGCGGCATGCTGCAAATCCTCGAGTTTTCGAAGCCGAAGAAATTCCCGGTGAAGCAGTATTATGCGTTTCACTCGAAATACATCATTCCTTTTTTCGGGAAGCGCATTTCGAAAGACGATAAAGCATACGCCTACCTGCCGGAATCGGTAGCGGCTTTCCCGGAGGGCAAAGATTTCGAAAACATCCTGGTTTCACTGGGTTACCGGGACGTGAAATCAACGCTGGTTTCGGGCGGGATCGCTACAATTTATTCCGGGACAAAATAGAACCTTAAATTTTGCGTTAAATCACCATATGCGTGCTTGTTTCACATTCTTTTTGCTTCTCCTGCTTTTTCCGGCACTGGCGCAAAAGCAAAAACCGCAGAATTACCGCAAATTTGACGATAAGCTGATCCATTTCGGCTTTCTCCTGGGCGGTAACACGGCGGATTTTATGACGCGCCCGGTCCCGAATGCTTACGAACAGTATGGCCTGACTTCGCTCGAAAATGCCAGCCAGCCGGGCGGACAACTGGGAATCGTGACAACCATGAAGCTTGGGACACCTTTGCTCAGGTTACGTTTTATTCCTTCGCTTTCCTTCCAGGAACGTGTGCTGCGTTATTATTACCAGCCGGCGAACCCCGAGAAAAAAACCGATGATGTGAACGAAGAGCGCGTCAATTCAACCAACCTGGATTTTCCGCTGATGCTGCAATTCCGTACGGCGCGCTACAACAACT
This sequence comes from uncultured Flavobacteriales bacterium, assembly GCA_966250255.1. Taxonomy (GTDB): domain Bacteria; phylum Bacteroidota; class Bacteroidia; order Flavobacteriales_D; family Crocinitomicaceae; genus M2408. Next base: position 12,137 of record CBINGV010000041.1, read on the forward strand.
TTGCGACTTATGTGCTCGGCGGGATCCAGTACACCTACGATCTGCAATCTACCGAGAAATCCAACCAGAGCTTTACCGACCCCTTTGTGAAGATCAAGGCCGAAGACTGGCAGGGACAAGTGGGAGTTGGTGTGGAGTTTTTCGCGGTTTACTTTAAAATGGGCCTCGAAATCAAGTATTCGCAAGGTTTCCGGAATGCCATTATCCACGATTTCACACCGGTTTCCGACCCGGTCGACCAGCTGCGCAACAAAGTCTGGAGCTTTTCCATCATTTTCGAAGGCTAGTTCATAGATTTAGGCTTAATTACAAAAAATTAGCATATGGACTCATGAGCAGATTAGTATATTCTACTAACTTTGCAGCAAAAAGAACAATGATCCAACGCATTCAGACTTTATACCTGGCTATCAGCATCATCTGCCTCGCTACCGTAAGTTTCGGCATGGCTGTTTTGAACATGAAAGACAAAGGCTTTCACGGTTACGTTTCCGCTTACGGGAAAACAATATTCACCCATGAAGGGGAAGTTGATACCGTACTTTTCCGCCCGCTTTTTATCATTCCGCTGATCCTGATCCTGCTGTGTGCCTGGACGATTTTTGTCTTTAAAAATCTGAAACTCCAGCTCCAACTCGGAAGACTAACGTTTTTGCTGTACACGGTGGCTATCGCTTTGGTTCTGCTTTACAATGAAATGGCCGAGCCGATCACGAAGGGCGTAGAAACGGAATATGCTTTTGCGCCGGGTTTTTTCATTTTTGTGGCCGGCCTGCCTTTCGTATTCCTGGCCAACCTGGGCATCCGCAAGGACAAGAAACTGCTCGATTCCCTGAATCGTTTGCGCTAATTAGCCATTCGCTGCGCTATTCGTAAACCAGGACGAATCTGCGAGTAAAATTTCCATTTTCAATTCTCCCTTCCAAATGAATTATTTATCCGTTGAAAACCTCACCAAATCATTTGGCGACCGCGTTTTATTTTCCGACCTGACCTTTGGGATTGACCAGGGACAGAAAGTGGCCATCGTGGCGAAAAACGGGACCGGCAAAACGACTTTGCTCCGCTGCCTGATGAACCTCGAGCAGATCGATTCGGGGCGCGTGGTTTACCGGAATGACATCCGCGTGGTTTTTATGGAGCAGGCCGAAAACCTGAAAGAAAACCATACGATCCTCGAGGCTGTTTTTTCACACGATTTACCTGAAATTCAAGCCGTAAAACGCTACAACCTGGCCCTGAAATCGGGGAATGATGAACAAATCCAGGCCTGTTTCCAGGAAATGACCGATTTGCACGCCTGGGACATCGAGGTGCGCGTCAACCAGATCCTTTCCGTGCTGAAGCTCGCCGATACGGGCCTGAAGGTTTCCAGTTTGTCGGGGGGCCAGAAAAAACGCGTGGCCCTGGCGAAAGTGCTGATTGCCGATGCGGATTTCCTGATCCTCGATGAACCGACCAACCACCTTGATCTCGACATGATCGAATGGCTGGAGGAATTTCTTTCGAAGGCCAAATCGACCATCCTGATGGTGACCCACGACCGTTATTTCCTGGAAGTAGTTTGTGACAGTATCCTTGAGCTGGAAGACAAAACAATTTACCGCTATAAGGGCAATTTTTCCTATTACCTGGAAAAAAAGGCCGAGCGCCAGGAGCAGCTGCAATCGACGATTGATAAGGCCCGCAATACCTTCAAAAAAGAGCTCGACTGGATCCGCCGGCAGCCAAAGGCCCGTGGTACGAAGCAAAAAGCACGCATCGAAAATTTCCACGAAGTCAAAAAAGTGGCTTCGCAGCGGATGGACGAAGATGAGCTTGATATCCCGGTAAAAATGGAGCGTCTCGGTTCCAAAATCGTGGAATTGCATAAGATTTCGAAAAAATACGGCGATAAAACCATCCTGAATTCCTTTTCCTATAACTTCCAGCGCAACGAACGCCTGGGGATTGTGGGGAATAACGGAACCGGGAAATCGACTTTCCTGGATCTTTTACAACAACGCACCGCGCCCGACAACGGGAAAGTGGTGGTAGGCGAAACCGTTGTTTTCGGCTATTACAGCCAGGAACTCATCCAGGTAGACGAAAACAAGCGGGTGATCGAGGTGATCCGCGACATTGCGGAATTCATTCCCCTGGAAAAAGGGCGCGAGCTTTCGGCAGCGCAGTTCCTGGAAAAATTCCTGTTTTCGCGGGATATGCACTACAACTATGTGTATAAGCTCAGCGGGGGCGAAAAACGTCGCCTGAAACTGATGACGGTATTGATGTCCAACCCGAACTTCCTGATCCTGGACGAGCCGACGAACGATCTTGATATTTTCGTGATGAGCGTGCTCGAAGAGTACCTGCGTTCGTTCCAGGGCTGCCTGATCGTGGTTTCCCACGACCGTTATTTCATGGATAAAATGGTGGATCACCTTTTTGTGTTCCAGGGCGAAGGCAAAATTACGGACATCATCGGGAACTACACGGAATACCGCAAGCAGCTTGTTTCGGAGCAGCGCGCCGCGAAAGAAGAGAAAGCACCCGAAAAACCGCTCGTAAAAGCAACGGTGATTGCCGAAGCAAAAGGCGAAAAGCGCAAACTTTCCTTCAAGGAAAAGGCCGAATTTGAGCAACTCGAAAAGGAGCTGGAACAGCTTGAGCAGGAAAAAGACCGTTATACAGCGGTACTTTCGGACGGGAATTCGTCCAATGAGCAGATCATGGAAGCGGGCAACAAACTGGCGGAAATTGTGAGCCAGATCGATGCGAAAACCGATCGCTGGATGGAATTGGCGGAATTTGTTTAAGGGTTTGTTTTGGCATGGTTTTCACCAAAAACACATGCCAAAACAAGGTATTCCCCGAGACTTTTGCGTCACACCGCTTTGGTACCTGACGGCACCTTGTTTCAGCAATAACATGCCATGTGTGAAATTTTTATTGACAGGCAAGACGATCAATTTGAAGGATGTCGAATTTATTTTTGGCACAGTTTTTCTCCAAAAACATGCGCCAAAAATCCCCCGTTAAATTTGAAGTGAACGACAGATTTTTTCCCCGGCCCCGGTGTTTTCTTCTACCAGGCCGGATGTTTTTTGCTTCAGTTCCTTAAAATCCCGGTGAATTGTAAGCAAAGCGGACCGCAATTCTTCAGCTGTTGACACACTGAAACCAACACCCTGGTCAATAAAAAGCTGCGCCTCCGGGAAGCGTTTGTGCTTCGGGCCGAAAATCACGGGAAGACCAAAAACAGCGGGTTCGAGAATATTGTGAAGGCTTCCGCTAAAACCTCCGCCCACGTAGGCAAAAGTCCCGTAGACGTAAGCATTGGCCAGCTTACCGATGCAATCCAGGATAATGATCCGGCAATTTTCATCGTTGAATTGGGTGTAACGAACGGTTTGGCCCGCAAAACGCTTTTCGATTTCTGCGAGGTGCTTTTCCGAAATATCGTGCGGTGCCAGGATGATCTTGCCTTCGAATTGCCCGATGGCTTCCTCTAAAAAAGCTTCGTCCACTGTCCAGGAACTGCCCAGAACCCAGGTGTTTCCCCCCGAAACGAATTGTTCCAGGACCGGATCGGGAACCAGGTTCTGTTTGTGGGCAATGACGCGGTCGAAGCGGAGGTCGCCCACCCGTTCGGCTTTCGTAATCCCGATGGAATGCAGTAGATCCAGCGATTGGCGGTTCTGCACGAAAAAATAATCGATTTCACGCAGCGTATTCCGGAAAAAGCCGCCGTACCATTTGAAAAAGCGGTGGTCCGACCGGAAAACCGTGCAAACGGAATACACTTTCGTTTCCTTTTTTTTCGCTTCGCGGATGAAATTGCTCCAGAATTCGTATTTCACGAAAAAGGCCTGCTGCGGATGAAAATGCGCCAGGAATTTCCGGGCTTTGGAAGGCATGTCAAGCGGGAGATAACAGGCAAAATCCACCGGGTGTTTGCGCTTGTTGTAGTGTTCATAACCGGAAGGGCTGAAAAAGGTCACCAGCAGAAAAATTTCCGGATTTTTGGCTTTCAGCAGTTCCATCAGCGGCAGTCCCTGGTCGAATTCACCCAGGGAAGCACAATGAAACCACACAACGGCTTTCCCGCTTTCAACCGGGGGATAGCTCTCATTTTTCCGGCCTTCAATCCATTTTTTTGCCTTGGGATTGAAAAATTGCGCCAGCCAAAAGGCTGCATATAACAGGCGCATGGAAAAAGTGTAGAGCAAAGACATCAATTGAAGTAAAAATCTTTGGGCTTGCGCTTGTAAATCGGGATGAACCAGCCGGCTTTGAGCCCGAACTGCACATCCAGGCGCGTGTTTGTGGGTACCGGCGTATCGGGCATATCAAAGAAAATCGTGCGGCGGTTTTTGGTGAAGCCTTCCTGAACGTAGATCCCGCCATAGAAATTCACTACCCCGGTGTTCGCCATAAACGCATATCCGGCAAACTGGTGGAGGTTCAGGCCGCTCGTCAGGTGATCGTAGCCTTTGCGGTAATCCAGCTCGAGCTGTGGCACCACCTGGTCGCGGGATTCCACCCGGATTTTATGGACAAGATAACCCGCGCCGCCATGCAGGTAAATGCCCGAATTGCGGTTGGATTTTCCCACAGGAATTACTTTCCCGACCGCCAGGTTGACGTTCAGGCCGCGGGCAAGGGTCAGCACGGTTGCCACGTCCCCGTTGACATCCGTGAGGTTACCGTTGCTGTCGCGCAACTCATCAAATAACGTTGTGATTTTGACCCGTTCCCCGAAAATGAAGTTGGCATCGACCGTCCAGGTCCAATTGCGGTTGGTTTTATAACCGGCGTGCGTTCCGAGGTGGTTCAGGTAGCCAAAGCGTTCGGCGAGGTCATTCTGGGCCCAGTTTGCGCCATAATGCACGGCCACCCAGGGTGTGCTGAGAATGCTGTCTTTCGCATTGCGCTGGCCGAAAAGTCCGGAAACAAACAGCGAAAAGCAAACAAAAAGGGCTTTTTTCATGTTTTCAAAATTACATTATTCTGTCGATTCCGCTTGCAGTTTCACTCAATATTTGTTGCTGTATAGTCAAAAGCTCGCTTATTTCTGCTCCGGGAAGCCGGATTAGTCACTCCGA
>CBINGV010000042.1:0-17151 GCA_966250255.1 uncultured Flavobacteriales bacterium
GGTAGAAGTCTTAATGGAACAGCAGCTAGAGCTCACACCGACCCAACGGCTGATGATGGCCATTTTCTCGCACCTGGCACAAATGCTAACTGTTGCTTTAAAGCTGCGGCAGCAGAACAACCGTATTTTGTCATATCAAAAGCATCTTACGGCACTATCAAGGGTTAAGGCTGCTTAACGGCAGCCTTTTTACCAATTCGTAAACAAAAATGAGCGTAAAACGCGAAGTCATTATGATGATGGTTGCGGGGCGCAAGAGTGTTGGCAAAACCTATCAAACGCTTTGCCTTATTAGCAACTACGTAAAGACAACCATAAAGAAACAAGGCCGGAAAGTCCTGATCTTCGACGTAAACAATGAGTTTGGCAACATCAAACAAGATCACAATAACCCCGACTTTCCAAACATAGGACTAATTAAACTAGGTCAGGTTCCGGCCTTTTCTAAAATCACGAAGCCCGTCGCCCGGCGGGTTTCTATCTTCAAAGACGACGGTCAGCGCATGAGCCTGAACGAAATGGCGCAAGCCCTTGGCTATATCTTGGAGCATTACCGGAACGGGCTGCTTTTGATCGAGGATATAAGCAAGTACATTACCGATTCGATGCCGGGGGATTTGATCGGCTCGATCTGCACCCAGCGGCACGTGTCCGTGGACGTGATTATACACGTTCAGACCGTAGGCAAGCTGTTCAACCCGAAGCTGTGGGGAAACTGCAACGTATTGCGGCTGCACCGAACGGACGATACCGTGGAACGGCATAAGGACAAGATCAGCGGGAACATGGAACATTTGCTGGTCATGGAAAAGCTGATCGAATTGAAGTACAGGGCCGGGGAAACCCGCTTTTGCTGCTACCTCAATAAAGACACCGGGAAGATCCGCGGGCGCTTTACCTTGCAGGACTTTCAAAAGGCCATTGAAGCCTACCTTTCGGCGAATTATACCCGCATTTTAAAACCGCTCCTGGACAAGCGTCATATTTACACGGGCGAACGTCTTTACAAGAATCAAAAAGAAGCCGTTACGGCCTATATGGATTATTTGACTAAGGAATATTTATAAACAAAGGGGCAGAACGCCCCTTTTTTGTTTTCCTTTGCCGTATGGTTTCCGATATGGATTTAGCAGAAATAACGGGCTTATTTGTCTACCTGCAATTGATTGCTTCCGGCTCACCGGCCACCGATTACGATAAGGCCGAAAAATACCGTACCAACACGCTTATTGCCGTTAGGAAGGGCAAAAATATCGACTATGTTTTTGTAAACGTTCCCAAAAAGGAATTTAGCCCGTGGCGGAAAAAAATGTGGGAGAAACGAAAGGCAAAAATTAAGCTGCACAGCTTCGAGGTCGGAACTGACAACCCGGAAATAATACGCTTGGGGTTTAAATAAAGTTATCTGACAAAGGGTAAATATTGACTGACAAAACCTGCCAAAATGGCTCTTTTTTTGTAATTATTTTATGACTAAATGTAAAGAATGTCAGTCAATTAGTTTGTATATAACCCATGGCATGATCATTGACCTGTGTGACCTGTCGATTGACAAGCCAACACAAGTCAATAATACTTTAAAGGCACGCAAAGGTATATTTTTTTTGTTAGTAAGCAAGTTTATCGGGCAAGGTTTAAATTATTAACAAATTAAATTACTTTTCTTATGAAAGAACAGTTTACTCAATTCTGTGAGGAACTTCGCCTCACCCCAAATCAACAAGAGGACGCCAAAACCAAATACACAGGCGTTATCAAAACCCTCCACAAGTCCTATTATGACACGGACTATAATGGCAGTACAAAACTTCTTTTCGGCTCTTACCGGACGAAAACTAATATCCGGCCGATGTCACCGGATCAGGATGTAGACGTTATCTTCAAAATTCCAAAGGAAACTTTTGAAAAATTTAAGGCATACACCAGCAACGGGCCTTCGGCACTATTACAGGAAATAAAGGAGGTGCTTGAAGACACGTACACCACTTCGGAAAAACCGAAAGGCTGGGGAAAGGTTGTACTAGTAAAATTCGCTGATAATACACATAATGTAGAGGTCTTGCCTGCATTTGAAGAGGAGGACGGAACTTTTACTATCCCAAATTCCGAGAATGGTGGAAGTTGGGACTCCTTTGATCCACGCGACCAAGTCACGCGATTTCAGGAATCAAACACCACAACCGACGGCCTAACAGCAGATTTAACTCGTATGCTGAAAAGGTGGTTATTTAACGTATCTACAATTGAATACAAGCCTTATCAGGTAATTGAGGATGTATTCGTTTTTCTTGAAGGCAACTATTCTGAAGGTGCAGGTTATTCAGAATATTCAGCCCTTGTAAAAGACTTTTTCACCTATTTAAGTGAAAATTGCCCGGGAACTATTTTGTCCCACGTTACCACAGCGCTCGCCCGTGCCGAGAAAGCTGTGGAATATGAAGACAACGGCGAGTTTAAAAATGCCGCTGATGAATGGCGTAAAATTTTCGGCAATCTTTTCCCGCAAGCAACCGATCCGGAAGAGGTGGAAGAAAGTTCAACCAAATCATTCAGCAGCCACAGGACTTTTAGTAATCCAAGCGCGCCGTATGCCAATTAAACTTACTGCGGGTGATGTTCACCTTTTAGAACAAATCCCCACCCTAAAATACCTTGAAAGCGAGAACGTCATAACTGGCGTTCTCGCCTTTGATCTCACATATGCGCATACAGCCGAACGCATCGCGGATGAATATGAAATAAGCGTTGATCTTAATACTATAAGCCGTGATACAGGGTTGCCGGAGGTTAAAGAAATAGCCGGACGTATTGCAGGGATTGCAAAAAAAAAGGGATTGCCAATCTCCGAACTTCATTTAAATTCGTCAGACGGAGAAATGTGTATAGCAATTGGCCCGAAGGCAAAGGAAAAATATCCAAATGGTTTTGAACTTCGCACTTACCTGGAGCACCTTCAAGAACACTTTTATTGGATTTCGTACTTCGAAAAATATGATCGAGAAGCTTGGCCAGCATTCGGTCACTCAGATCATGGCTATTGGCAGCTTTTTTTGGAAGATCAAAAGAAGTACGGTGAGGAAGTTAAAAAGTACTTTGGCTGCCGTAACAGAGCCGAATGGCATAAAAAAATTAAACAACTTCGAAAAAAATATAATAAATGAAACAAAAGTACAATGAGCAACTATTGGCAAGCACTCGCTTTTATTTTGCGCAAAGTGTATTCGGTTCCGCTTGCCATTTTCAAGCCCTCAACCGGCTGAACAAGGTGAAAAAGAGATTTTCAATTTTTGTGAAAGCTATTGCAGCATTGACACTTGTTCTACTAGTGTGTCAAGTAATAGGCCTTCAAGCAAAATGGCAAGAAATGCTGAATGTGTCGGCATTTGTTGGTATAATAATTACAGCAACGAGCCTCGTTTTTGAATATTTTAATAGTGACCGATCACAGGAAATATTCTTACATAAGGCTCATGCCGAGAAATATAAAACTCTTCGAGATGAATATATGGGGTTAATTGAATCCATTATGTCAGGTGCATATGATGACGATGAGTTAAGGAATAAAAGAGATCAACTTCAAATTAGATACAGTTCTATTGGAGAAAATTCACCTGAAACTACTAGTTCCGATTATACTAAGGCGCAGAGTGCGATAGGAATTGGCAATGCAACAGATGAACAATTCACTTGGCCTGATGACCAAATTAATAAATTTTTACCGCAGCAATTGCGAATCTGAATTAACTGTTTTAAAGGGGGGCTCGAACCCCCTTTATATTTACCGCCTATCCTCTCCTTTTTATATATCCAAAAAACATTAATTTAGAGCCAAAATCAAAAATTATGTCTGAATCAGATAGAGATAGCCTAAAGTATTTTCAGGAAACTTGGAAGCAAATCAATTCCGGCAAGCCCCACAATATACCACAAGCAGAAGTTTTGAGGGTCACACATTACATGGAAGAATTGCACCAAATGTTCCGGGAAATCGAAGAAACTTCACCTTGGAAAGAAGCCTTAGAAGCTATGGCAGCGATACGCGATTTTGTTCAGGCTCAACAGGAACTGTTTAGGCAAACCGTCCATTTAAACCATATCGGCTGGTATATCAGCCCCGACGTAATTGATGAATTTGATTTAGCGGAATTACACGCCCTTACAGTGAAGGAAAACGTTTATCTTTTTGAACAAAAAATAATAGACGAAGCCCCGATTTTTATACCAAACATCTTAAATAGGATTGGCAGCGAGTTTCCAGAGCGCGAACAGATCATGGACGAAATACTAGAAGCATTTGAAGCTGGCCTGTATAGTTCCGTTGTTACCCTATGCTATGCGCAAGCCGACGGAATTTGCCACGAAGTTTTCAAAGTAAGCTTTTACAAGCCAAACGGCAAAGGCTTGAAAGTGGCAAAAAAGGTTGAGAACATTGAAGGCTTTGAAGGTTTCTTAAACCAGCTAAATAATGCCAACCACGAAATAACTGCCAGCAAAGGCTACCTGAACCCCAACGTTGATATTTCTGCCTCTTACAATAGAGATCATGTCATGCACGGCCATTCAACCCAATTCGGAACTTTAAAAAATGCCATTCGCGCCATATATCTTGTGGATTTTTTAAGCTACCTAGCAACTGAACACCAGCCGGAAAGAAAGGAAGGCAGCCGATATTTCAGGTAGTATTGCGCTTTTTCAAATTTTATCTGCCCACTTCCCAAGCTAAAATCCTCATTCCCCTAAATGGTTGAAAGATAATATCTTTCAAAATCTTCACGCCCATACTGCCCACCAAAACCCCTGTAAAATGGGCAATTCCCGTTTTAACATCCTGTAATTTTCCCCGTTATACCAAGAAACAAAGGGTTTGTACTAATTAAAATCAAAATGGACAGTACAGCTAAATTATCAAACAAAGCGTTGCTGCTTTGGTTTATCGGTGGCGTAGCAATCGGCGTCGTTTCGGGGATCATCCTCCAACGCCTTTTCCCGTCAACCTCCAGCGGCAACACTACAACTGCCTCTACGGGCGGTCAGGTAACCACTACGCCAACGGCAACCGTTACTACAACGCAGCCGACGGCCTAACACCCCAAAACATGAACAATCGGAAACGCACCCCGTTCGCGCGGGTGCTGGACGAGGTGGAGCGTAAATACTCCAACTTCGACGGGGACGGTTATGAAGAGCCTTATTACGACTATATCGAGGGAGCACCCGAAGAGCACCCGGCGAAAGTCTATCAGGCAGACCCGTACCAAATCATTGTCGAGAACAAGGATGCGGTAGCAAACAAGGTGATTTTGTTCGGCAACGACAAATACCTGTTAAAGCAAAACTTTGGTAGCCCCAAAGGCGTTGTGATCTCCATAGGCCAGCCGGGCGTGGAGTATGTAGAGCTTTTGCAGCAATCCTCTACAAAGCCGTTTTCAACGCAGTTTATGCGCGTGGAAAGTGAAAACAAGCTGCAAATTTCCAAGTTCATCACCGTACATCAGAAAGATGCCAACGGGAACTGGTTTCAAAGGCCAATCAATATGCAGCAGTTCAAATCTGCATATCAGAACATGGAAAATATGCTGGATGCCCCAATTAACGAACGTATCGACGGTTCGACCTATTGGGAAGTCGAAGTAGAACCCCTGACACGTGTATTCTACACAATCTTTCCGCTTTACAAGGTGGACACGTCAGGCACACTCTCCGGAAACCAGCCAATCAAAACCTTTGCGCCTGCCAAGGTCAATACTTCGGGTATTGTCGCGCTGCCGCAAACAACTAAAACTATCATCAGGCGATGAGAAAACCAAAGAGGGGTTGCGCCACCGGGCGCAGCCCTTTTTTGACAGGTGAACAACAACGAACCACAGATATGTTAGGTACAATGAAGGGCTGGAACTTTAGCCCCAAACTATCGGCAGACGGAACAACAAGCCTTGAAACCCTACGGGCCGAAAAAGCCCGGCTCGAAAAAAGGCTGGCCGAAATTCCCGGTCTTATTACCCGACTGCAAAACAGTATTAACACGCTTTCTTCCGATATAAAATGGCTTTCCGAACTAAGCGACCGACGGGCGCGCAATTGGGAAGAAGAAAACGGAAAAAGCGTTAAACAGGCCATTTATGACGGCAACATTGCGCTTGCCGGGATGCGTGGCGATATGGAAAACCTCAACGCGGAGAAAAGCCGGATTCCCGGACAAATCGCCGAAATCGACAAACAAATAGGGATTTTAATTCAGGGAGAAAGCACCTGGCTTTCCAAAGGCATCGACAGGGCGACCGCCCAGCAGATCGGCCAATTGGAACTGGAAAGAACCAAAAATATTGTTGCTACCGAACAGGCCACGCAGCAAATCCAATTGCAGCAAGCCCAACAAGCAGCAGATGCAGCAGCAACCCAAACGCCAGGAATGAGCAGCACCCTAAAATGGGGCTTGATCATAGGCGTTAGCGTGCTGGTTGTGATCGGTGTGCTTTACTACATCAAGCAGAACAAAGCAATGCCCGTTGCCGCCGCCATTCCCAACAATCCGATACAGTTATGAAACTCGCAGAAATTATAGTAGAAAATGAACGCAAAAAACAAGCGGACAAAAATAAGCTGCTTGTCCGGCAGCGGGTTAAAGACCTCGTTTACTCATTTCCAAACGAAGTGTTACAGGTTTTACATCGTACGGGTGTTGCCGTCAGTACACTTTTGCCTGCGCCTGTCCTATACGCTGTTGTCGTAAAGCACGTGCAGCGCAATTCAGAGCTGCGGGATGCCATAGCAAAAATGCTGATCGAAATGGACGGCTACGCCTCCGCAGACGGCACAACGCTTTCGCTGGTGGCAAGTTCGCTGACCGCAGTCGGTTCCGTGCTGGCCGGGATCGGCCGCAGCCAATCCGAACAGCAGACCACCGAGATCAAAACCATGCAGAACGATTACGAACAGCAAATTGAACAGGAAAAAGCACGGGCCAAACGCGACAGGTGGGTAACTATCGGCATTTGCGGGCTGGTGATCGTGGGGTTAATTATCGCCTTTAGCTACAAGCCAAAGGCACAATTCCAAGTACAATGATTTTCATGACAGACAAAAAAGCCCATGAACTTTTCAGCCAGTATATGCAGGCCGAGATCAAAGGGAACGACCAGCTTGCAGAAGATTTGGAAGCTGAATTGAACAAAGGGGGCTACATAATCACAGCCGGGCCGGAAGGCTTAGTGATCGTGCGCAAAGACAATCCGAACGCTCCAAAGGTGGACGGCGTGGAGGACTACATACCGCAGGAGAACAAAAGCCGAACGCCTTTACAGGGTGATAAGCCACGGGACTATACATGGCTTTGGGTCGGTGGCGGGATCATCGTCGCAATCCTGCTCATTATTTGGGTGGTTAAGATCATTAAAAAACGTCAGTATGCCGCCGCTGCCAGATGAATACAAAGAAGCCATGAAGGCATACGCCAACGGCTTTGTAATTGGCGCATTCTTAGGACTTGTCCTGTGTATCGCGCTGGCAAAATTCTACCTGTTCCTGCCCGTTGTTTTGGGCTTGGTCTGCGGCGGAATAGCATTCGACAGAAAATTAAACAGCAATGGAAACAAGTAACAAAACAACCAGCCAAGACCCGCGCATTGATTCCCCCGAAATTCGCGTGGTATATCCCTCCGAGCCTGTGAAGCTGGCCGAAAAGGAAGCACCCGTGCAAACCGCTACGGCAACCCCTCAATTTGACACAGTTCAGCCGACGACGACCACGGCCACCACCAGCGCGACAACCACCGAGCAGCACGTATGCCAGGTGAGCGTGGTAGATTCTATAAAGCAGCATTGGCTGGCCTTCTCTATGATCGGCTTTTGCCTTTTTGCTTTCGGGTATGTAATCGCTAAAGGAAAGTAGCCATGTTCTTTGACCTATATCCCAACAGCAAACCCTTCAATATGCTTTTAAGCATCCGGGTTTTACGGCCTGTTAAGCTGCACATCAGCGTGGCCGACAGGCTAACCAAACGGGTTTATGCCGACAGGCTTTTGAAGCTGAATAAAAGTACAAAGGTGCTTATCAAAATGCCGATTGTTCCCGAAGAACTGACCGCCTCGATCAGCAGCCCCGACCCCCTGCATGAAAAGCAGCAGTTCATCATCGAGCAGATCAAGGTCATGCCCGATACACGCTGCCCGCTTTCACTCACCCAGCAGGACAAAAACTATATCCGCTTTGCCAAGTGGTTTGCTACCCGGCTTGAAAGTTTGGAAGCAGGGCCGAAAGGCACACTTTACCAAAGCGAAGGTTTCTCTATCCTGTTTTTAGACACAATCAAAGAAGGGGAACTGGAACTGACCACCCCGGCGCGGATTGCCCGAACCAACGGCGTTATTGAAGTTTCCAAAAAAGCCACCGAGGATTATACTGTGCCGATGCTAATGGTTATGCTCCTGCACGAGTATTCGCACAAGTACAAAAACCCGCAGTACGGTAAGGAAATCGAAAACGAGATCACCGCAGATATAATCGCGGTTCACATAGCCTTGAATTTGGGTTTTGACCCAATCGAAGTAGCGAACTGCTTTCGGGCGGTATTCGCAAAAAAGGACACGGATTTAAACCGTCGCAGAATGGGCGCGGTGGAGGACTTTATACGCCTTTTCAACCAGAACGAGCCCCAGCGATGCAAAGTAAGAAGCCATGAAAGCAGACCCAAGTAATTTCATCCCTACTTCGGATTCAAACGCCGAAGAATGGATTGAATGGCACAAAGCCCTGCAACGGTATTTCTCCGATGAGGAAGCCAATATGCAGTTTTTGCGCTTTTGGAATCAACGCGCCGGAGCGGGAACGCCTGCCGATACCTACGCCCTGCGCTCCTACATGGAAGATCAGGGCGTGGATTTGACCACCACCTTTTCCGGGGAGGTGACGGATTCGGTTATGGGCGTGTTCGGTTGGGTGGGCAATACAATCGAATGGATCAAAGGCATACTGATCGGGGCGGTGATCTTGGCCTTAGCCGTGATCGCATTTTGGGTGATAATGAAAGCTGTTAAGGGCAAACCTATGGTTGAGGCAAATACGGCGGCGATGCTGCCTGCTGCTGGTGGGGCTTCCTCGATGTTCCAGCTTAAACCTTTCGTGCCATGATGACAAAGAAGCAAAAAATCATTCTGTGGTCTTCGGTAGCCGGGGTTATTGTCATAATCGGTGCGTTTTCCGTCAGGCCAATACAGCGCGTATTCATCCGCAGGCGGTTGAACGAAGCCTATAAAAACCCAAACAGCGTGGAAGCTGCCGGGGGCTTAAACAAGCTGCTGGTTACGGAAGCCTTCGACATGAACGCCTACGACGACCAAAACAACCATTCGACCATTTCGCTTGTGGAAGCGCGCGAAAAGGCAAAAATCATATACGACAATTATTCGTCCTGGCTTTCGAGCAATCAAACGGCAATTGTCAACGCGTTTAGCGGCTTGGGACACGTGGACGACGTTTCGAAGATCGCCAAGCAATTCTATCTCACTTATGACGAAGATTTGCTGCAAGTGCTCCAAACCGCCTTAACAGATAAAGCAAAGTACAATTTGCTGATAGGGAAAATTAACAGCTTACCAAAAAACTAGACCCATGAAACCCGAATTACAATTTCTGCTCATTGGCGCAGCACTCGTGGCAATAGCAATTCTTATGGTGGTGATTGCCGTTCGGTCAATCTCCAGCGAAGCGGTAGGGCTAAAGCTGCCTAAACAATCTTAACATGGATCGGAAACTAAAAATAGCCCTTTGGATCGCAGGCGGGGTTATCGTTCTCGGTGGTATCAGCTTTGCCGTTTACCATTTCTTTTTCAAAGACGACAAACCCACCGATGAAAGCAAGGGAGGCGATACAACAGGCAAGCAGCAAAGCAGCGCAGGTAGTTCCGGCTCTACCACCACACCGAAACCGGACCCGGTGCCGACCGACCCGAATTTGGTCAGTCCTAAGTTCAATGCCGAAGGGGAATTAATCAACCCCTTCAGCGAGCTTTCCGGCCGGATGCTTTACCCTAAGCGCAAAAGCATTGGCGGCTGGGATTATGCAAACATCCGCGCCACAATGGAGGTAAATACCGACCGTGGCTGGTGGGATTTTTCAGACAATCTGCTTACGACAATCAATGCCGGGACACCTATCGGGACAGTCGTAGCCGCAGAAGCTAAGGAATACAACGGGTACGCCTACCGCTGGTTCAAAGTCAAGCTGTACAAAACCGTTTGGACTTTTTGGGGCGGAACGCTCTATTACGGTTTCGTTCGGGCTGACACGGTGACAATTAAACCTTACGAGCGATGACAACCGAGAAGAAAAAAGTATGGAAAACCATAGCTATCGTAGTGGGTGCGCTGCTAATCGCCTCTGCTATCGGTTACGGGATTTATAAATGGTCAACGGACGATGAACCCGAGGACGACGAAAAGCAATCAGATCCCGAACCGAAAACAACGCCAAGTTCCAGCACACCCCGCAGCTATTCTACACCCACCTATGACAACAAGGGCTACACCACCGAACAGGTCGAAAAAATGCAGACCTGGCTAATCCGAATGGCTGCCTTTAAAAACAGTCCGGCAATCCTTAGAGCCATTCAGGAAACCGGGGGCGTGGACGGAAGAATGGGAACAGGCTTTAATGCCGCCCTTACAGAAGCAATCCGCTTAGGCTGGGTTTCCGGCCTGACAGATTTATACATCAAATCAATTAGTTAACAATCAAAAATTCAACATCATGGCAAATTTCGCAAAAGCACAGAAAATTGTAGGGTTAAACGAAGGAGGTTACCAAGACAACCCTACGGATGAAGGAAATTTCTATAACGGCGTACTGATCGGTACGAACTGGGGAATTTCAGCACCAACCCTTGCCAGCTACTTAAACAGGATGCCTACACGGGCTGATATGCAGAATTTAGCAAAATCGGAAGCCGAAAGCATCCTGCAAATGTTCTATTGGTCGAAAAACAACTTCGATTTACTTTCCAATCAAAGCGTGGCAACTATGATCTATGACGGCGTAGTGAACCACGGCAGCAACGGAATGCGCTTCTTAATGGAAAAAGCCCTGCGGCACATGGGCAAAAACCTGCCGTATTACCAAGTTTTTACCATTCAGGGGATAAAGACCCTCAACAGCGTAAACCAAAAGACTTTGTTCTACGCCATTAAGCAGGCACGGACGGAAAAATACAAGTCCTCTCCGAAAAAACAATTCTTAAAAGGCTGGCTGGCGCGGCTCGACCGCATCAAGTTTTACCAGCCGCCTACCGGGGGTGCGTTGGCTTTGGCAATGAGCATTGCCGGGCTGGGCCTGTTCTTAATTGCACTGTGATGAAACGCAGTTGGATTCCGGCGCTGGTTTTTACCTCGGTTGGAGTGGTTTGTATCGTAGGATTGGCCGCCGTGTCGATTGCTAATAAAGTCGATTACGAAGTGCTTTCCTACCAAGTCCAGTACCTCGATAAAGAGGGCGTTACCTTTCGCCTGATGTTCGGGGTCTGGAATCCAACCCGCTTTAATTTGGACGTATGGCAGCAGCAGTATGATGTGTACGTAGCCGGGTACAAGGTTTCACAGATCACGGCAACGGGCAATTACAAACTGCTGGCCGGCAATATGTCGATTATCCCGCTGGATATTCGCCTTTTGTGGGCGGACGTGGAACAGAAAATAGCCCCGCTATTGAACCAATACGATGCGGCTGCGCTGGGTGATCTTCCGGTGCTGATCCGGGGACACTTGGCCGCCAAAATGGGCTATATCCAATTTACCCGCATCCCGTTCCGCATGACCCTGCCGCTTTCGGACTTTTTACCATGAGATCATGGACGCACAACAAAAAGATGCGATTTCAAAAGCATTTCACCAAAGCTTTCAAATGCTGGCTGAATGCTTTGCCCTAGACCCGCGAAAACTCACTTTGCAGGCATACATAGAAAGCCGTAATAAACTGCGGATTTACCTATGCTGCAATGACCGCATTGTGCGGGAGCTTGACCCGGGCGAACTGTTAAGCGCACAACTGATCGGCCTGCGGCTGGACAGCGAAGCGATTAAAAACCTGCTTTTGTCACTTCACCACGCCTTTATGGGTGAACTCATGGTGGATAAACGCGAGCGGCTTTCCCTGCTCATTTACGAATCTCCAAAAGTGGGCTGTACCTGTGTAGGCATCCTGCTGGACGAGAAACCTCAAAAAGTATTACAAATCCCGGACGTTTTCGAGGCCGTAGGGGTCGGAAACGAACAACTAAACTAAATCTGTCATGGATAATCAACAAATTAAAGATATGGTTGTATCAATGATGCAAAATGTCTTTCAAACCCTTTCAAAAGAAAAACAAGTGGAACAGCAGCATTTACAAATTCGAATTGACTTGCAGGGCTTATTCTCAAACCCGGTCTTTGCCCTCTACAAAGAAGGCAAATTCTTTCAGCCAATTAGCATGAACGATATTGTTGTAGCTGGCGGTGGCAAAGAATACAAAATGATCGTAGGCGTTCAGGTTGCCTCAATTATCCGCAATATTTTCAAAGGGGCTGTTCAGCAGTTCCAGGTCGCCGACACCAAACAAATTTCGGTGATGCTTTTTCTGAACGTCAAAGAAGAAAACACAAGCCCAATGTTGGGCATTTACAAACAAGGGCAATTGGTCGACGAAGTACCGATAGAGGTACTATTCGAGGGCTGAAAATCTTAAAAATTGCTAAAATGAACCAGCTATTTGAACGGGTAAAACAAGGCGTTGTGGCTCTTGCCGTAGGGGCGATTTTCACCCTGATCCCGTTCTACTTCGAAACAAGCGCCATGTCCAGCCAAGGGCTGCAAAAGAACATTGAGCAGGACAAGGCACTTGAAACGCTTAGTAACACTTTGCATAATTTGCAGTTACAATCAGCAATAGGTGATAACGAAATCAAACAGATAAATTTCAGACTGGAAAGAATAGAATTAAAAATTGATCGTTTGATAGAAAATAAAGAAAACTAACTGCCACATTCACTGCTCCAACGCAATGTAATCAGCAGTTTCAGGATAAAAGCCCGGACGCCGTCCGGTGCTTCTTAGGGACAACTTAGCCCAAAAATTGTTGCAGAGGGCTAAAAAAAGGCGGGGGTCAACCGTCGGTGAAACTTTGGGAAAGTTGTTTTTGGCCTACGGTCAAACACCCCGCCAAGTCCTTATTTCAAAATCAGTTCAAACATAGTCAATTAAATGAAACGAAATCATATTATATTGATTTTCAGCGTAGGTTTTTTACTTGTAAGCGGTTTTATCATGTATTATCAGCTTAACAAAACCCGCTACAAAGTCGCCCGCTATGCGAAAGCAGAGCTGAAAAAATGGGCAGCTTTGAGCGAACGCGCCGTAGATGCCACCAAGTTTTTAATTTCCTATTGGAAGGCAGCAGGTTACGACTTTACGGCACAACAATTACAAGATGCAGACTTCCAGGCGAACTGGCCCTGGTCGGCAGCGTTCATTTCTTACCTGTTCCAAAAAGCCGGAGCAGGTTCACAGTTCCCATACTCCAGCGCACATTCAACGTACTTTCAAAAGGCCAAAAAAGACCGTTTTAAGGACGGTGCGCCCCTGAAAGGCTACCGGATCACCGAATACGCCCCGAAAGTGGGGGATTTGATCGTTTACACCCGGCAGAGCGGCGCAGGTTACGACACAAACGGATTTTTCCCGGCGCACGGTGAAGTGGTGGTGGAACGCGGAAAGGGATTCATTAAGGCAGTTGGTGGAAATGTGAGCAATACCGTGAAGCTATCCACCTATACTACCGACGAAAAGGGGAAATTGACCCGGAACGAAAAGGAATTTTTTATGGTGATTAAAAACAACGTAGCGTAGGAAATTCAACTGTTTACCCCTTTAGGGGTTTATTCCGCGCTTGCTTTCCCCAAAGCAGCGAAGCACGAACATAAAACGCTGGATTCCTAGGATTATTAGGGGGTTCAGCGTTTTTTTATTAAAAAATGTTAAAAAGGGGGGGTCGGAGTTTTCGCGTTGCTTTTCCTTTGGGTTAAAATCAAATGAATATGAATAAGAAAGCAGTTTTGTATGCGCGTGTTTCACACGAACAGTACAGGTTCGATCAATTCGCACTTGAAAAACAGATTCAGCAGCTTACGCAGTATTGCGAACGCGAAGAAGTGCAAATTTTGCGTGTTTACTCGGAAGTAGCTTCCGGTAGTTCTATGCTTCGCACGGAGTTTTTACGCATGATGCGATTTTGCGAAGAAAACAACGGGGAAATTGATAACCTGCTGTTTGTTGAAACAGGGGTTTTATCCATGAACCCCGCACACACGATTGATGCGATTTCAACACTAATTCAATTAAAGGTTGAACCCCTCGCAATTTCTGAACCTGTAACCTTCAACAAGTGGTTTGAAATTTTTAAAGGATTGGTACAAGTTAATAACGAAAATACAAAAGGATGAAAAAAGTTTGGTTATGTGTGAATGATCGTGAAAACGAAGCACAAAAAAAGATATTGGAGCAATTCCACGAATTAGCTAAACAGAATGCAGATTTTGATACGCTGCATTCTTTTGCTCAAAAAAATGCTTCTACGGGTAAAATCCGGTATTCAACGGATGAATACACTTCGCATTCCCTTACCGGAAAAAGAGAAGTGAAAATCGGCCATTGCATATCCGGTAAACAAGAAAGCTATACTGCTGAAATATATGAACCCCTTTAAACAAATACAGATGAAAAAAGCAGTTTTATATGCGCGTGTTTATTCTATGATGCAGCACCGCTTAATTGATATGCAAATGCAGGAAATGCAAAGCTATTGCGAAGCAAACGGAATTGAAATTGTAGCACGTTTTAGCGAGGTTGGAACGGGTTTAACTTTCGAATGCACCGAACGACCCGGATTTGCTTCCTGTATGGATTTTATAGAAGCTAATCAGCATGATATTGATTATTTCCTGTGCTTTTCTTCCGACCGCTTTTCCCGGGAATCCACGAACGCGGAAATACTGCAATTAATCCTTTGGGAAATGGGAATTGCAATCATTCCGGTAAGTGAACCCCACACCCCCGGAGAATGGATTGATTTTAAAGGAATTTTAAGTAATAACCCAACAAAAAAATTAGCATGAATATTATCATTTATACCCCTGTACATATCAAAGAAAACAGGGACGTTTCAGAATTTAAGCAACGCGTTAAAGAACAGTTAGAAAGCTATGGAATGAACGCTGTTGAAGTTTACGTAGATCAACGCAAACTAAAGGAATACAAACAGGAAGATTTCGCGGAGTTTCGGGAACTTGTAAACCAGCACCGGGAAAAGGTATCGGATATTCTTATTATCAAAGTTCAACCTCGTTACATAATCCACGGGGAAAATGTTTCGGTTGAACTTGGAATGATGGATATGCTTTTTGAAAGCGTATCCATTTGCGACCCGGAAAACTTCGAAGAATTAGTGAATGCAGTAACAATTTAAACAGCAATAGGATGAATACAGCAATTTTATTCGCGCGGGTCAGCTTGGAAGATCAGCTAAAGAACCCTAACGCAATTTCAGACGAAATAAACAAGCTTTTTAGCTATTGTGCAGCTAACAAACTGGATATTATCCGAATTGGTTTAGACGTTCACCACGCTAACACAATATACCGCGGCCCGCTGGGGGATGTTTTAAGCTTCGCACGTTCACGAAAAGGGTTTGCAGGTTATTTCGTGGTTAGCAGTTTGGAAAATTTACTATTAAACGAAATGGAAGAAAAAGAAATGATGCGGGATTTAAACCGCTTAAAGATCAAATTCCGAACAATTGACCAACCAGCAAAAAAGATCAAACAAGGGGATTAAGCAAAGCTTTTTCCAATGGAAAATTTAAATGAAAACCGACTGCAAAAAGCAAAGGAAAAATTAAGATCAAAGCTTTCATACGAAAGCATAAAGAAGCTACCGAAGTACGCTAAACTGAACAAAAAACAGCATGAAGCATTAGTGAGCAATATTGAAGCAATTTGCGTACTGCTGCTAACTGCATACACAACAACCAAAACGTAGTAAAATGGATTTAGAAATTTTTGAACAGTTCGCACCCAAAGCACCAAAGGGGAGAAAGGACACCCGGAACGCGGTTATATATACCCGCGTTTCGGATTCTTCGCAGGAAGATAACACCAGCTTAGGAACACAGAAGCGCACCTGCGAAGATTTCGCGCAGAAAAAGGGCTTCACAATAATGGAATATTTCGGCGGAACGCATGAAAGCGCAAAGACAGACGACCGCAAGGAGTTTAACAATATGATTTCATACGTGAAACGCTCCAAAAGCGTAACGTACATAATTGTTTACTCAATCGACCGCTTTTCACGTAGCGGGGTAAGCGGGATTTCCATAGCAGAAGAACTTATGCAAAAATACAACGTTGTGGTTTTATCCGCTTCACAGGGAATAGACCCCACCACAGCTTCCGGGAACTTTCAGCAAAACTTGTTATTGCTGTTTAGTCATTGGGATAACGTACAGCGCAGGGAAAGAACTATGACGGGAATGCGGGACGTAATTAAGGACGGCTTTCTTCCATATTCCATTCCGCGCGGTTTTGTGAACCTGCAAAAAGGGAAAGCAACAAATCAAAAGATCGTAGTAAACGATGAGGGTAAAATCCTAAAAAAAGCTTTCCATTGGAAAGCGGAACAAGGGATGAAAAATATTGAAATAGTGAACCGCTTAAAACAGCTTGGCTTAGATATAGATGAGCGCAGGTTGGGTGAAATGTTCAGAAACCCTTTTTACTGCGGTTTAATCGTTACTAAGTATTTCCCCGGACAAGTTTTTAAGGGAAAGCACGAAGCAATGGTTAGTAAGGAAATTTTCCTGCAAGTAAACAACGTTGTTGCGGATTCCAGGTCGCACCCCGTAACGCACAAGCAGGAGGACGAAAATTTGCCCCTCAAACGCTTTATGAAGTGCGCAGCGTGTGAAACCCCATTGACCGGGTATTTAGTGCGTAAAAAGGGCTTATATTACTACAAATGCAGAAATTCTAATTGTAAGTGTTCCAATAGCGCAAATGAACTGCACCAGCACTTTAATAATATCTTAGAAAGCTTAGAAATTGACCCGCATGATAGTGAGTTAATCAAAGCG
>CBINGV010000043.1:0-17011 GCA_966250255.1 uncultured Flavobacteriales bacterium
GGCAAGCGCATCTAAAATCTGGGCATTGGAAATATTCTCAATTCCCCCGTTATGCAATACGTGAAAAACAACCGGAATTTTATAAACCACACGAACCGGGTTGCTTTCCTGGATCATTTGGGTCTCAATCTGGCGCATTTGCTCCTGCTCCTGGAGGAATTGCTGCATGAAAGCCGGGTTTTGTCTCAACGCTTCCATTTTTTTATGGTGAAGACAATATTCTACCGACTCACCTTGTCGCATATTATGCTCGTCCAGCTGGGCGTTACCCGCAAAGGCAGCAAAAAAAGTGAAAAGGCTAACAATTCTGAGTGTTTTTTTATTCATACATTTTAGTTTTTCATAGTTTAATCAACGCGCCAAATTACGAAATAGTTGGCAAAAACGGTTTATTTTTCGACGAATGGTAGCTTTTATTGATTGATTAGTAAATAATTGCACCACCGCCTTTTTTCATTTTTTATTTCAAAAGCAAAAAGCACTCCCGCTCAGGGAAAGTGCTTTTACTATTTTAAAAGGCAATTTATTTCACCAGGAATTGTTTCACATAGGATTTTCCGTCTACAATCACCTGCGCGTTGTAGAGCCCCGGAGCCAGGTTTTCCGTGCTCACCACCACCAGGTTTTCACCGGCCACGGAATGGATTTTGTGTTCTGAAACCACTTTTCCAAGCAGGTCAACGATTTTCACGCTGGTGCTTTTGTTGCCTTTCGCCACGTAAGCGATATTAAGCTCGCCTTCCGCCGGGTTCGGGAAGAGTTCCATGCCCTCCACACTTTCCAGTTCTGTGACTGCAGATTGCCCCTGGCCTACGAGCTCATCAGACGGGCCGGAACCATAAATATTAATATTATCCAGGTAAAGGTTATTACCGCCGCTTCCTTCAAAACGGAATTTATAGCGGAAATTCTCGTTCCAGTATTGTGTGGTAATATTTGTCATGTGAACCGTTGTCCAGTGTTCCGGCAAGCTTGGTGTCCAGGAGGTGGAAAGAACCGTTGAAGACAATGCGCTTCCCTGCAATGATTTGCGGATCTCCCAGCTTTCGCCGCAGTTACCGGTGAACAATACATATAATTTTTCGGTATTGGTCGAAGTACGCTTGCGATAAGAGAAACGGAAAGACAAGGTCACGTTGGCAGAAGAAGTTACTTCCGATAAATCCACCGGGTTGGCAATCAATTCATCCACGTTTGTTCCTGTCTGACCGAAGTTCGGCAGTTTCACCGATTTCGAACCGGTATGCGCCGCTGTGCTCGTCACCTGGAAAGTCGCGTTGTTTTGCTGGTTGTCCACTTCCCAGTATCCGCTTGCAGCCAGTGTGGAATAGCTTTCGAATCCATCCAGGAAAGGTAACTCTTCTCCGGCGCCGGTTACGGTAATGTAAGCTGTCATCGTTTTCGTCAGGGTAGTAATTCCATCTCCGGCAATAAGCGTCACGTTGTAAACGCCCGGCGTATTATAGGTAACAACCGGATTTTGCTCTGTTGAGCTTGTATTCACTGCTCCCTGGAAAGTCCAGTTCCAGCTGGAAACGTTATTGTAGGAATTATCAAAAAACTGAATGGAGCTTCCTGCACAGACCTTGACGCGATCAGAATAAAAATCAGCGGCACAAAGGTAAGTGTCGCCATCCGCTCCGACCTGCGCCAGGTTAGAAACCGTCCAGATATTGTTACGCCCACCTACACTTGAAAGCAAAGCTGCACGCATGCGGTCTTTCTGACCGTGGCTAAACATTTTTTCGCAGTAGGAATAATCCATATAGTTTTCTACGTTGGCACGCGGACCACAAAAGTTCTCATTCAACAAACAAGCCGTTGAGCCGCGGGTTTCCGGTGTGTCGTCCACATCGTCGCTGCCGCATTCCGTTCCGGCATCGTTGTTGTCTCCCCAGGTGTGGTTGAGATTGAGCCAGTGGCCTACCTCGTGCGTTAAGGTGCGCGACGTTCCTTCGCTGCTGGTACCGATCCGGCCCAGGTAATCGTGCAAAAGGAAAATACCGTTATCCATGGCGTTGCCCATCCAGTTGGAAGGATTATACGTATACCCGGCAGCACCACCGATATCGCCGCAAACAAACACGTTCAGGTATTCGTCACCGGCCCATTCCCCGTTAAACACATCGTTTCCGTTGATGATCGCGCTCAGTTGGTTGTCGCCATCGCCGCTGTAGCTCTGGGAAGACTGCGTCCGGGTAATCCCGCTGAAGCAGGTTCCGTCAGGCGCTTTGGTCGCGAGCACAAATTCAATTTCGATATCCGCCGGGGTGCATACCGCGTTCGGGTTGGAAGCATTAAAATCAAACACTACGCTGTTTGCATCGGAATTGAGCAGGCGATAATCGCGGTTGAGCACCTCCAGCCCGTCCAGCACCTGTGCATTGCTGATGTTTTCGGGACCATTGTTATGGAGAATATGGAAAACAACCGGAACTTTGTAGATCACACGCTGCGGGTTATTTTGTTGGCGCATTTGTTCTTCCACGGCTTTCATCAGCTGCTGGTCCTGTTGAAATTGCTGCATGAAGGCCGGGTTTTGTTTCAGGGCTTTCATCTTTTTATGCGTAATGCAATATTCGACGGACTCACCCTCTCTCCTGTTGTTGGTATTTTGCTGGGAGTAGCCCGAAAAAGCGACAAAAAGGGTCATCAGACCGAAGATGCCGCGGCATGTTTTGTTTTTCATAAAGTAGTTTTCAAGCGTAAATAACGCGCCAAGTTACTAAAAGGTTGGAAAGAAAAAGCGATTTAGTTGTACACAAAATCAAAGCGGCCCTTTTTAAGGCAGGCGTGTCAGCACTTCCGCCGCAGAACCTTCTTCGAGGAAAAGCCTGATCCGGCGTGCAGTTTCGGCCGGTGATTGGAGCTGTTCATTTTCAAATAATTGTTGAAAAGTTTCCAGGGAAGAAAAATCGGAAGCTTCGCTTTGACGGATTGTCTGCTGCATAGCGGTATCGATTACGCCCGGAGCCAGGGAATAAACCCGGGTTTGGCGGCCTTTTTCGCGCTCCTCGGCCTGCAGGGTTTCGGAAAACAGATCCAGCGCAGCTTTCGAAGCACAGTAATTCGCCCAGGAAGGAATTGCCCTCCGGCCTGCCCCGGAACTGATATTGAGAATGGTCAACCGGGAAGATTTTTGTTCGCAGGCCCGCAGGAATTTACGCATGAGCTGGATCGGGGCAATGGTGTTCACCTGGAAAACCCGGGCGGAAAAATCCTGTTCCTGGTCGGAAATCCGCTGTACCGGTTCAAGGATGCCCGCATTATTGATGAGCAGGACTTCTGCCGCGGAAATTTCAAATTCCAGCTTTTCTACGGATTCATGAAAAGACAAATCACAGGGCAAAAAACGGTAATGTTCCGCTTCGATCAGACTGGAGCGGCCAATCCCGCAAACTTCATGACCGGCTGCCAGGTATTCCTTTGCGAGCGCTTCGCCCAAACCGCGGGAAACCCCGGTGATGAAAACCTGCATCAGGCCAAGGCCTGTTCGATATCCGCAATGAGGTCTTCGACATCTTCGACGCCAACGCTCAGGCGCAGGAGCGAATCGACCACACCGGCTTTTTCGCGCTCTTCCTTCGGAATGGAAGCATGTGTCATCGTCGCCGGGTGATTGATCAGGGATTCAACGCCGCCGAGCGATTCGGCCAGCGAGAAGACCTTAAAGGAAGAAGCCACACGGAAGGTATTTTCAATGCTTTTTTCCTTGAGAACAATGGAAATCATCCCGCCGAAGTCGCGCATTTGTTTTTTGGCGATCTCGTGGTTCGGATGCTCCGGGAAGCCCGGCCAGTAAACCTTTTCAATTTTCGGATGATTTTTGAGGTATTCGGCAATTTTGCGCCCGTTGAAGCAATGGCGCTCCATCCGCAGGTGCAGGGTCTTGATCCCGCGCATCACCAGGAAACTGTCCATCGGGCCCGGGTTGGCACCGCTGCTGTTGAGGATGAAATATAATTTTTCGTGTGTTTCTTTATCGTTGGTAATCAAAGCACCCATCACCACATCGCTATGACCTCCCAGGTATTTGGTCACGGAATGCATCACGATATCAGCACCCAGGTCGAGCGGATTTTGCAGGTAAGGTGAAGCAAAGGTGTTGTCCACTACCAGCTTTAAATTGTTGCTTTTGGCAATTTCCGCACAGGCAGCAATATCGATGATTTGCATGGTCGGGTTCGTTGGTGTTTCGGCCCAGATCAGCTTTGTATTGGCATTCAGGTAATTGTTGATATTGCCGGCATCCGTCAGGTCAATAAAATGGAATTTGATGCCGTAAGGCTCAAAAATTTTCGTGAACAAACGGTAAGTTCCGCCATAAAGATCGTCGCCGGTAATCACCTCATCGCCCGGGCGGAGCATTTTTAGCACGGCATCGGTTGCCCCCACACCACTGCTGAAACACACACAATATTGACCGTTTTCCAGCGCCGCAATGTTTTCCTGCAAGGCCTCACGCGTCGGGTTTTTGCCGCGGGCATAACCGTAGCCTTTATTTACTCCGGGTGCTTCCTGCACATAAGTCGATGTTTGGTAAATCGGGGTCATGATTGCCCCGGTTGTCGGATCCGGGTGTGCACCGGCATGGATGGCTTTTGTACCGAATTTCATGTTGTCTGAGCTTTAGTAAATCTGAAAAGACAAAAATAGGAATATTTTCTGTTTCCTTCCTAAATATAGTTCGGTAGAATAGCCACGAATTACACAAATTTCACGAAGCAATCCTTCCTGTTGCTTATGCTTTCTTTTTAAATTTAAAATTGCACGTCAATTATTTTAATTCTACATGAAATATCAAATTATTTAACTTAACTATAAATCAGCTTACTTGTCCTCAAAAACTACTTTGTCGAAGAAGTTTTTCGGACGGTTGGAATTCATGAATTTATTTCCACCGTAGCAGATCAGTTTCACGAGCTTGCCGTCAACAATGAATACGCGCTTCCAACTGAGGCCGGCTGCATATTCATAACCGACTCCTTCATAGGCTTCATATTTTCCCTGGTGCAGGAGCTTGACCATGCCGGAATTTTCAGGCAGGTTGATCACATCCGCCGCGTAGGAAGCCAGATCGGCATCCTGCAAGTCTTCGATTTCAATGATATAGGAATTGCCTTGCCCCATTTCCTGGTAGATCAGGCGGTAATAAGCGACATTCGTATCGAGCAGGGGTCTGCCGCCGAAAACCGCACGGAAACCACGCACCTTGCTCGTATAGGTGAAGGAATTGAATTGCTGGAGTTTTTTCTCGGCATCGGATTTCGGCTCGGAATAGCTCGCGGCCACCTGCCTTACCTGGTAGCCTTTTTTCCGAAGCAGCTGGATGACACCTTCTTCGCCGGCAAGGTGACCGGCACCCACTGCCACAAAAAGGCTCTGTTTGCGGCAAAGGGTATCGATTCCATTCGCCATGGTGATATTCCGTTTTACAATCAGGCGGTCGTAAGCTGCCTTGGAGTGGTTCATCTGGCTCTGGATAATCGTTTTGACGTGCTCAATATCGCCACGCAGGTAAGCGTTCAGGAGATTGTCCTGCGTAATCTTCAGTTGCTCGAGGCTCTTGAAAGCATTGCTTCTTTCGTACACAAAATCCAGGGCTTCGATCTGGTCTTCGATGGTTTCCAGCGCATAAAAGTTTTTTCCCATGTTGTAGGCCATTTGCTGGAAATACAGGTCGAGGAACTGTGGCCGGCCGTCTTCGCTGCCGTATTTGGTTTCGGAAGCTTTGTGGGAAGATGTATAGGGTTTCCCGTTGGAATCAAATTTCAGGGCGGTTTCACCCAGGCGCATGTCTTCACTTATAAAGAGCTGGTAAATATCGGCCTCAAGCACGACAGCTTCCGCACCGAACAAAGCAGAATACGTACTGTCGGACAATCTGAAAACACGCGCGTCATTGGAGTGATAACTGCCGAAAAGGTAGCTCGGCTTTTTCAGTCCCTTACCGGTAATCTGCCACAAAAGCTGGTGATTGGTCACGAGGTTCTGCGCCCGCAAGCCAAAGGCCGAGGTAAAAAGCAAGGTGACAAAAATCAAGCGGTACATGCAGCTTACAATGCTAAAATAATACCAAAGTTATCGAATTTTGGGTAATCGTGTTGAAAATGAACGAAAAATCACTGGCAAACCGGGATTTCCATATCTCCGAAACTATCAATGTCTTTTTTGTATTTCAGCAGCAGATCGCGCTTCTGCTCACAGGTGATTTCTTCTTCAAGCCTGCGATAAGCCCAGCTCCGGTCGAATTTGTCAATCGCCCCGAAATTCTGAACGGTAAAATCCACCCAGGCGCGCTTATCGGATTCGCCCAGGATCGGGCTTGGGAAAAGAAATTCGTCATTCAGCTTATACAAGGTGCTTTTGAGGCAGGAAGCCTGCTGGTAGTTTTTGAAAAAGAGCTTAAACGGATCGTCGATGCCCAGTTTTTCTGAAAATTCCAGGATTTCTTCCATGTTCCGGCATTCGGCATCTGTCATGCTGCAGGGTTTCGTTAGCTTGGCCGTCATATCTTCCACGAGCTTCACTTTGATTTTCTGCGGAAAAAGCACTTCCGTATTTTCCAGGCGTTCTTCAAAATAATCGAAACCACCGCCGGATTTGAATAATTTGTACTGGAACTCATCTTCTTTGACCACTTCTTCCATGCCGCCGATCAGGTGCAGGCGGGAAAGAAACTGCTCGTTGGAAAGGCCGTCTTTTTTGTTTTTGATGCTCCTCAGGGCATTTGCCTTCCAGTTTTTGTCCTTTTTACAGTGCTTGATGATCGCTTCCTGGTAAGTTTTG
The DNA here is from genome assembly GCA_966250255.1 of uncultured Flavobacteriales bacterium. GTDB lineage: Bacteria > Bacteroidota > Bacteroidia > Flavobacteriales_D > Crocinitomicaceae > M2408. The sequence continues at coordinate 6,790 of CBINGV010000043.1, forward strand.
TCATAGAACATGTCTTCATTGGCAATTGAAAAGCTCAGCTCATAATTGAGCTCATCCGTCGGCGGAAGCTGGGCCAGCATCAGGTAAAGCTGCTTATCGGTTACCAGGAGCCTGTATTCCCCCGAAATATGCTTTTTCAGGGCTTCCCTCGGGCTGTCAAGCTTGTTGAGATCAAGCTTTTTGAATTCACTGTGGGCAAAGCCTTCCGGGTTGAGCGGGTAATCCGCCAGGAAGGCGACCCGCTTGAAATAATTGAAAATCCCTACCGTTTCGCCCTTGTAACCGATGGCATAATGCGACCGGTCTTTGGAATGCTCTATTTTTAATTCGGACAGCACATCGTCGAGATCCAGGTCTTTCTCACAGGGATATTCGTAAATTTCGGTCAGCCCGTCCGACGAATTGACGGAAGCATACAGGGCATAATCGTAGGAAACATTTTTCTGCACCGGGCCCGGCCTGAAAAAACCGTTGCGGCGGGTCATTGTCCTGATTTCCTTGAGCTCAATGAGCACTTTCTGGGGTTTTCCGGCGTGGACAAACTCAAAATTCCGCGAGTCGAGTACATTTTTCGTAACGAAAGTTCCGTCACACGAGAGCAGCAGGAGGGACAAAAGCCCTAAAAACAGGTAATTTTTCATAATTGGTGTTTAATATAAATCACGATCGGAGATTGTCCGACTCATGATTCGGCAAAATAAATTTCTTCATCATTCAGCAGCTGGTCGCCCCGCATTTTCAGGAAGAGCTGCACCAAGGCTACGACGTCTTTTTCGCAATAGGCTTTGACGCGTTCCAGGCCGGATTTGTAGGTATCGGCTTCATTATTGAAGTATACGCGGGCCACATCAGCCCCGGAAATATCATCTTTTGGCGTGGGAATCCCGAAAACATGGCAAAGCAGCGGCAGCGAGGTAAAGGCTTTGTAATCGCCGAACTTCCACAGCTCCAGCGTATCCAGGTGGGCAATCTCCCAGGGTTTTTTCCCGGCGATGTTGATCACCGGCGGCAGCTTGAGACCATTGATCAGCAGGCGGCGGCAGATGTAGGGGATATCGAATTCCTTGGCATTGTGGCCGCACAAAGCATGATAGGGCGTATTGTAATGTTCGTTGAGCAGGCTGGAAAATTGCTTCAGCAGGGTTTCCTCGTCTTCGTGGTAAAAGGATTTGAGGCGCAGTTGTTTGCCGGTACGGGTTTCTTTGACAAAGCCTACGGAAATACAGACAATTTTCCCGAATTCTGCCTGGATTCCGCCGATCTGGCCGAAAACGCCGTCCCAGATTTCAGCCTCGCTTTTCCCCTGGTATTCGGGCTCGGAAGCCAGCGTAGCAAAACGATAACGGTTCTTCGCAGCAAATAATTCGCGGGTTTTGTCGTCCCATTCGGAAAAACGGGCAACCTGGGGAACGGTTTCGATGTCGAGGAACAACACTTTTTCAATCTGTACTTTTTCCAACATAAGTTAAGCGGTTTTGCTGATTGAAATTAACAACAATTTTCAAACCGGCAAGGTGGAATTGCAATTTTCTGTAAAAAGCAACGTTTTTCAAGCGGAAAGCAACAAAAAGTTTTATCTTTGAATATGAAGTCATTAATCCTTGCGAGCTTATTGAGTTTCTTCCTTTTCCGGGGATTCGGACAGGCCATGAGCCCCAAGCTGAATACGGCGATCGCAAAGAATCATTTCCGGAAGGTAGAACGGATCATAAAACACGAGATCAAAAAGCACAAACAGGGTGTTGAATTTGACAACGGTCCCGGGAGCGGCATGCAAATTACCCACGCCCCGACTTTCGACTCGCTGGTGATTTGGCTCAAAAAACATCCCAACGTAGAAGATGCGGCCTGGGATCGCTGTGCTGAAAAAATTGCGATTTACCCGGGCTGGGCGGTCCTCGGTGCCAGGTTCAAAACGAAAAACGGTGTGCGTGAAATGTGCTTTCATGTACAGCAGGGAACCATGACCCGTTTAAAAGTTCGAAACGGTAAAGCACAGAATTTCCCTGCACTGGATAAAAATATCCTGGTTTATCGAAAAATGTATGCCTGTGAAGGCTTTATCGAACAGCAAAAACAAAATTGTGCCCGTCAATGAAAAATCTGAAAACCCCCATTAGCTGTATCTTTTTCTTTTTGGCAGCCCATTTTTTGCAGGCTCAATACTTTTCCGGTACGCTGGATGCCTTGAGCAAAGCACAACTGATGGAATTCGGGCCGGAGGAAAAACAGGTTTTTATCCGCATGATCATCCAACGCAATGAACACGATTTATACCAGCGTATCGACAGCATTGGCGCGGATTATGTATTCATCGAAGAAAGCTACCGCACCGACAACGGAAGCTACGACCTGAAGGAAAGACATTATTTTAAGGCCGATTCCAGCAGCCTTTTGTTTCATAACGGGAAAGCAGTCACCTATACCGGTGGCAATCAATATGGCTTTTACGGAAGCGGGCTTGTGGCTCAATGCCCGGTTTTTGATTATTGGCCGCTGAAGGATGTGCAGGCTTTTTTTGAGCGGGCCCAGGATTCGGCAAAAGCGGTCAATGCACTTGTTTTTTCGCCGGATACCTGGATTGAAAGCCAGGAAAAACTCCGGGAAATGGAAAACGCGCTCCGGGATCAGTTTAACTATTTATATAAAAGCTACGCTTACATTGATGAAAAGCAAAGCGCTGCACAACGCTTGCAGCTTCCCAACAAAAACCTCTACCTGCCTTTGTACAATGATATTTTGCTGTCGCCTCACGGCTGGTAATTCGGTTTACACCCAAAAATGAACACGAATCAAAGCAAAAACTTATAGCCCACCCCGCGAATGCTGTGGAAATGTACCGGGTTCTTGGGGTCGTTTTCGAAAATTTTACGGAAAGTGAGGATGTAATTGTCAATCGTGCGGGAAGTCGGGTACTGGTCGTCGCCCCAAAGCTCATCCAGGATCTCCTCGCGGGAAACGACCGTTCCCTGTTTGGCGAAAAAGAGACGCAGCAATTCCATTTCACGCTTGCTCAGCTCGGTTTCGAATTTCGTTTTGGAATTTTTAACGGTATAGCTGCCAAAATCAATGTCGAAATCGCCGATCTGCACGTTGTTCATCTGCTCCTGCTGGTTTTCAACACCCTCAATCAGAATTTGTACCCGAAGCAGCAATTCTTCCAGGTCGAAAGGTTTTGGGAGGTAATCGTTCGCCCCGAGCTTAAGCCCGGCAATGCGGTCCTGCGTAGTACCTTTGGCAGAAAGGAATAAAATCGGTACTTTGGAATACTTGCGGATTTCCTTGCAAATCGTCAGCCCGCTCACTTCCGGCAGCATCACATCGAGAATCACCAGCACAAACTGGTCCATATCTGCCGCCTGCAGGAAAGCTTCGGTACCATGCTGGATCGTTTCCACCTGGTAACCTTCCAGCTCCAGGTTCATCCGGATCAGGTCCGAAAGGCTTTCTTCGTCTTCAATGACACAAATGGATTTCATTGCTGTAAATATAGTGAGAATTTGAAGATTCGAAAATTCCCTCACTTTGTGAGACTTGAAAATTTGAATCCCGTCTTCGAATCCTAAAAATGATTATTTTCGTGAAAAATTTAAGCATGGCCCGTATTTTAACAGGAATTCAAAGCACCGGTATCCCGCACCTCGGCAATATCCTGGGCGCAATTGTCCCGGCGATTGAATTATCTGAAAAACAAGGGAATGAATCTTTTTTGTTCATTGCCGATTTACATTCATTGACACAAATCAAGGAGGCGGAAACGCTTCGCAGCAATACCTATGCAACAGCAGCCACCTGGCTGGCATTTGGGCTTGATCCGGAAAAAAGTGTGTTTTACCGCCAGAGTGATGTTCCGCAAGTGACGGAGCTAACCTGGCATTTGCTTTGTTTTTTCCCTTACCAGCGCCTGACGCTTGCCACGAGCTTCAAAGACAAAGCTGATCGCCTCGACGACGTGAATGCCGGCTTGTTCACCTACCCGATCCTCATGGCGGCAGACATCCTGATGTATGACGCGGAAATTGTGCCGGTGGGCAAAGACCAGTCGCAGCACCTCGAAATGACGCGCGACGTAGCTTCGCGTTTCCATGCCAAGATGGGCGAAACCTTCGTTTTACCGAAAGAAATGATCCGCGAGGAAACGCAGCTGGTACCAGGAACGGATGGCCACAAAATGAGTAAGTCGCGCAATAATATCATCAATATTTTCCTGGAAGAAAAAGAACTGAAGAAGCAGGTGATGAGCATCGAAACAGACAGTATTCCGCTGGAAGAACCAAAAAACCCGGACACCTGCAATGTATTCAATATCTACAAACTGATTGCGAAGCCTGAGCAGGTTGCCGAAATGCGCCGGAAATACGAAGCAGGCGGCTACGGCTACGGCCATGCAAAAATCGCTTTGTTCGAGCTGATCCTGGAGCATTTTACGAAGCCGCGTGAAACCTTTGCTTATTACATGAACGATGTTTCGAAAATTGACGAAGTCCTGCTGAAAGGCGCTGCCAAAGCCAAAGTTGTTGCCGATGATGTGCTGGCCCGCGTGCGCCGGCAACTCGGTTTAAATGAAAAATGATGACAGCAAAAGCCCACATCCCTTATTTGCAGCCCGGCGACCTGGTGAAAATTGTTTCCCCGGCCAAAGGCATCGAACCGACGCTTGTGTTTGAAGCGAAGGATTTCCTGGAAAAACAAGGCTTTAAAGTAGAATTAGGCGCTTCCTGTGTGGGGAAATTCAATTATTTTTCCGGAACGGACGAGGAGCGGAGGAGCGATTTCCAGGACGCGCTTGACAATCCCGAGGTCAAAGCCATCATTTGTGCGCGGGGCGGTTACGGCTGCATCCGGATCGTCGACCTGGTCAACTGGGCTTCTTTCATCCGCGAGCCGAAATGGATTGTGGGTTTTTCGGATGTTACGGTGTTTCACCAGCACATCCAGAAATACGGTTTCCAGAGTATTCATGCAACGATGCCGCTGAATTATAAAACGAATACCCCGGAAGCCTTACAAACCCTCATGGATTCCCTGACCGGAAAGCTCCGGGCGATTTCCTGCCCGGCCCATGCGATGAATGTCAAAGGGGCGGCAAAGGGGACCTTACTCGGCGGCAATTTATCGATTCTTTACAGCCTGATCGGTACGGACGACCAGCCGGATTATTCGGGCAGCATTCTCTTTATCGAAGACCTGGCAGAGCAATTGTACCACATCGACCGGATGTTTTACAGCCTGCAGAAAGCCGGGATCATCAACCAGATTAAAGGACTGATCGTGGGCGGCTTTACCGATCTGAAAGACACGGAAAATCCTTTCGGGAAAAGTTACGAGCAGATTATTTTAGATCATTGCTCTTACCGGAGTATCCCAATAGTTTTTGATTTCCCGGCAGGACACATTGACGACAACCGCGCATTGATCCTGGGCCGCGAGGTGAGTTTGAACGTGAGCGATTCGGGAGTTCAACTTAATTTTTAAGCCATGTCTAAGATCCTGATTGTTCATGCCCACCCGGAGCCAAAATCCTTCAACAGCGCACTGAAAGAGAAAGCCCGTTCCTTTTTCGAAAGCTCGGGCTGCGAAGTCAAAATAACCGATCTTTATGCCGAACAATTTGAGCCGGTTGGTGACAAACATGATTTTACGGCGCTTTCAAACCCGGATTATTTCAAATATCAGCTGGAGCAGGTCAACGCCTTTCAGCATGAGCTGTTCGAAGAGTCGCTTCGCCGGGAAATGGACAAATTGCTGTGGTGTGATACGCTCGTTTTCAATTTCCCGCTGTGGTGGTTTGGTTTACCGGCTATTCTCAAGGGCTGGGTTGACCGCGTGTTTGCTATGGGCCTGGTGTATGGTGCCGGAAAAGGCGTTTATGAGAACGGATTTTTCAAAGGAAAAGAAGCTTTTTTGTGTTTCACAACCGGCGGGCCGGAAATGGCCTACGGTGAAAACGGGAAAAACGGACAGCTTGATACCATTTTATTTCCGATTCAGCACGGCATGCTTTATTTTTGCGGCTTTACGGTGATTGCCCCTTTCGTTTGCTTTGCCCCGGTGCGCCTGGATGATGAGCAGCGCACCGCCGAATTAGCCCGCTACGAAGCCTATTTACAGGACTTGGACAAGCATCCGCGAATTTACGGTGCCTGATGATTCAACTCACCAATCCATAAACTCATCCAGGTCACGACGGTCTTTTTTGGACGGTTTACCCGTTCCGTATTCGCGGTAGGCACTTTGGGCCAGCTGGTAGGCTTTGTATTTTTCGACTTCTTCGGGCTTGGTGATATCGCGCAGGTAATTTTCAACGAGCTTGGCTCCTACGCGCTTTTCCAGGAAATCCAGCACTTCGTATTCGAAAAGTGCATTGTGCTTGTGCAGCCCGATGATATCGCCGGTTTTTATATCACGTGAGGGCTTGATTTCCACCCCGTTCAGGCGGATTTTACCCTTGGCGATCAATTCGGTCGCCTGTGAGCGGGTTTTCGTCAGGCGGACACACCAGACATATTTATCAACGCGGATTTTCATAGTGAACAAAAATACATTATAAAATCACATCCGGATGATTTTGCCGTCCTGCATTTCGATGATCCGGTCGGTGTTTTGGGCAAATTCCTGGTCGTGGGTCACAATGAGGAGCGTTTGCTGGAATTCGTGTGACAATTCCTTGAAGGTGTCAAATACGATATTCGCGTTTTTCTTGTCGAGGTTCCCGGTTGGCTCATCCCCCATGATAATCAGCGGGTCATTGATCAGGGCGCGGGCAATAGCAACGCGCTGCTTTTGACCGCCCGAAAGCTGGTTGGGTTTTTTCAGCACCTCATCCTGCAGGCCAAGAATCTTGAGCTTTTCGAAAGCCCGGTGCTCCACTTCCTGTTCGGAGTAACGACCGAGCTTCAGGCCCGGAAGCATCACATTGCGCAGCACGTTGAATTCATTGAGCAGGTAATGAAACTGGAACACGAAGCCGATCTTCTCATTGCGGATTTTCGCCAGCTGGCCTTCTTTCCGGTCGCGCATCAGCTCCCCGTCGATGTATAATTCACCTTCATAATCGGTGTCCATCGTGGACAAAATATACAGCAGGGTCGATTTCCCGCAGCCGGATTTCCCGATGATGGAAACAAACTCGCTTTTCGTGACCCGGAAACTGATCTCTTTCAACACGGGAATGGTCACCGGGTCGTGAAAGCTCTTGCTGATATTTTTTGTTTCTAATACGGTCGGGTTCATGTTATTTGCCTCGAATGATGATTACCGGGTCGATCTTACTGGCTTTTTTAGCCGGGAAATAGCCCGCAAAATAGGTTGTAATCAGTGAAAAAATCCCGCCGGTCAGGTAATACTTCGGATCATAGCGGATCGGGAAGGTTTTGATGGTCGGAAGGGCCGGCGTGTCAAAGGGAATATGGTCAATCAGCGACGAAAGCCCGAAACCGGTCAGCAACCCGAAAAGACCGCCGAAAATCCCGATGCTGATGGCAATGGAAATGAAGATCTTTTTCACGTCCGAGCCCGAAAATCCGGTAGCCTTGAGAATCGCGATCGAATCCATTTTCTCGTAAATCATCATGTTCAGGATGTTGTAAATCCCGAATCCGGCCACGATCAGCAGCGTAATGCCTACCGCATAGGAAATCAGGTTCCGGATTTTGCTCCCGGTTTCAAACTGGGCATTGGCCGTTTGGATATCTTCCGCATCGGTTTCATATTTGTGCCCGAATTCTTTTGCCAGCGCCGGTGCCTGGTTCAGGTCATGCAGCTTAATCTGGATATCGGTCACATAAGCCGTGTTTTTGCCCAGGATTTTCTGTACTGTGCCAATCGAAGCGTAGCTTTGTACCTTATCAAGCTCCTGCAAGCCGGACTGGAACAGGCCAACCACCTTGAGCTGCACGCGCTCCCCCTGGGAAGTCGTGATCTGGACCAAATCACCCACTTCCACCATCATGGTTTCGGCCAGCGCCTTTCCCAGCATAATGCTGTTCGGGATGTTTTTCAGATCGAGGTAATTGCCTTTTACTACGTATTCGCTGAATTTAAAAAGCCGGTTTTCCTCGTCGGGATCAATGCCGTTGATCACCCCGGTCAGGTCCGTAGCCCCGACATTAAAAAAAACCTGGGCCACGATTTTCGGGGCAAAGCCCAAAACGCGCGGGTCTTTTTCGAGCGAACCGGTCACCGCCAGGTAATTGCGGATTTCCTTGGTCGTTTTGCCCGGTTTCACCGAACGGATGAAATTATAACTGTTGCGGTAGGCCGGGTCCCGGTCGAGGGGCTGTACTTCGGTCGGTTTGATTTCATTGTATAATTTGACATGGGGCGTCCGGTTGAGGATCAGGCTATCGAGCATATCGTTCAGGCCATTCATAAAACTGAGTAGGGTCACAAACATCGTGATGCTGAAGGTCACACCGATTGCCGCCACGAGCGTTTGTTTCCAGCGGGCCAGGAGCAACGAACGGGCAATATTGACCAGCAGGCGGAATTTCATTCTTCCAGGATTAACACATCGTTTTTGCCGATCCCTCCCAGGATTTCTACTTTCTGGTAATCTTTCAGGCCGGTTTTTACCTTGATTTTTTTGCCATCCTGCCGGATCACATAGCTGTCGTCCACCAGGAATTTCCGCGGGATCAGCAAGGCATCTTTTTTGGAATTCACAACGATATTTGCTTCGAGCGAAAGGTTCGGGTAAAGTGTCGGTGGCTTGTCCGTAAATTCTGCTTCGACCGTAAAAGTACGACTCCGCTCGTTCAGGTAAGGATTAATTTTCGTAATGCGCGCCTCAAAGGTTTTATCCTTGTAGCTGTCGAGCACCACGACAAGTTTCTGACCCTGTCGAATGCGCACAATGTCATTTTCATCAATTTGCAGCTCAATCTCAAAACGCTCCGCATCCCCGATAATTGCTACCGGTGTCTGCATATTGACCATTTCACCCTTTTCTCTCAGGATGGCATACACTTTACCGTTTTCTTCGCTTTTCACCAGGAAATCACTTTCCATGTTGCGGGAAATCTCGAGGTTGCGCTGCGACTGCTGCGAGGAAAAAGCCAGCTGGCGTTTCAGGTCGTTGTAACGCAATTGCGCCGAGCGGTAGGCCGTTTTGGAATTTTCGTACATCAGCTCACTCTGTTCATAGGCATTTTTGGAAATAATCTCCTGGCGGTAAAAGGTTTTCTGCCGTTCAAAATTGATCGAATCATTCAGCATCTTATTGCGGGCCAGGTCGATGCTCATTTTCAGGTCGCGCAGCTTATCGCTATTGTTTTCGTAAGCACTGTACTCGGCCAGTAATTGGGCATTTTCACGGGAAAGCCGGGAGCTTTCATTGTAAATCGAAAACAACACCTGTTCATCTTTGACCAAATCGCCCTCCTGTACGAAAACCGCCTGCAAAATGCCGTTTGAACGGGGATATACCTGGTATTGTCCTTCGCTTTTGATGATTCCGGAAGCGTAAACGGACTCCGTGATGTCACCTTGTTCGGGAGAGGTGCTTTCTTCCTTTTTAGAGCAGGAAAAAAGCAGGAAGGCGATCAGGAGGCAAGCAGCATTTTTCATGATCTTAACTTATGCATCAAGTAAAGGTATAAAAAATTGACACACGGCACTTACATGATCAGGCACAAAATTTTCGGAATAAAAATAATGGCCCCGACAGCCAGCGCAAAGAGCGAAGCAAGCAAAACAACTGCAGCCGCTGCATCTTTGATAATCTTGATTTCCGGGTGGATTTCACGGGTCATGAAATTGGCGATGCGCTCGAGAACGGTATTCAGCGCTTCAAAGCAGATCACCAACGCGGAACAGAGTAAAATGCTCAGCCATTCGTAAGCCGAAATATGAAAAGCAAAACCCAAAGCGACTGCTATGCCCAGGAAAAGAAAATGCAGCTGGATGCTCCGGTCACCGAAAATCAGGAATTTCAGGCCTTCAAAAGCATAGCCGAAACGTTTGAAAAAGGATTTCATGCTTTATACGAAACGCTCATCCACTTCCATGACGTGGCCGCAGGCTTTACAGGTGCGCATGTCCTCGGAACCATAAAACTCTTTGAAGCGGGAAATGAAATCCTGCTCGATATTTTGCAGTTTGAATTCGTATTGCTGAAGCGGGTGGTTGCATTTTTCACAATACCAGTGAAGCCCGTCGATCATATCCGTTCCCTTACGTACACGCTCAATCACCAAACCTACGGTATTTGCGCCGCGAATCG
>CBINGV010000044.1:0-16837 GCA_966250255.1 uncultured Flavobacteriales bacterium
TTCAAAGATCAGATTTTTTATTCATATTTTACTCCACAGGTTTTTGATGTGATCCTCATTTACTCAGCAAAGAAGGACCGCTTTTATATCGGTGCGTCCGAAAATCCTAGAGAACGACTTAAAAAACACAATGCCCAAAATAAAGGCTTCACTCAACAAGCTACAGATTGGAAAATCGTTTACCAGAAAGAATTCCAATCCAAAAACGAAGCCCTGACTCATGAGAAACTGATTAAAAACTGGAAATCAAAAGCCATGATCCGGAAATTGATTCAAAATAGCTTAGCCGATTCAGAGCATCCCGATGCGTAGCAATCGGGAGGGTCGGGGGTTCGAATCCCTCATCTCCCACATCAAAAAGCCTTACAGAAATGTGAGGCTTTTTGTTTATAGAAACTTTCAGTTTTCATGTTCTATACCTACATCATTTACTCAGCAAAGAAGGACCGCTTTTATATCGGTGCGTCCGAAAATCCTAGAGAACGACTTAAAAAACACAATGCCCAAAATAAAGGCTTCACTCAACAAGCTACAGATTGGAAAATCGTTTACCAGAAAGAATTCCAATCCAAAAACGAAGCCCTGACTCATGAGAAACTGATTAAAAACTGGAAATCAAAAGCAATGATCCGGAAATTGATTCAAAATAGCTTAGCCGGCCCATTCAATAATCCAAAACCGGCACTCAAAAAAGTTAACCCGGCCTAATCAGGTAAATCCGTATATTTACACCTGATAAATCGCACCCATGGAAATCATCATTATTGTTATTCTTATTTTATTAAACGGCCTCTTCGCCATGTCCGAAATCTCCCTGGTTTCTTCCCGGAAGTTCAAATTGGAAAACGCCCGCAAAAAAGGAAGCAAAGGTGCCGAAACCGCCTTGAAACTGGCAGACAACCCCACCCGCTTTTTATCGACGGTACAAATCGGGATTACGCTGATTGGCATTTTACTGGGGGTTTACAGTGGCGAAAACCTGACCAAAGGCCTGGAGGATTATCTCGCTCAGTTTGAGATTTTCCGTCCTTACGCCAATAACATGGCCGTGGCCCTCATCGTTATTTTTATCACTTACCTGTCCATTGTTTTGGGAGAGCTCTTCCCGAAACGTGTCGGTATGACTTACCCGGAAAAAATTGCAGTAAAAATCGCTATCCCGATGAAAGTCCTGTCTGTGGTTACTTCGCCCTTTGTGTGGCTTTTATCGATTACCAACGACCTCCTGCTCAAGCTTTTCCGCGTCCGAAAAACATCCGAAAGCAAGGTTTCGGAAGAAGAAATCAAAGCCATCATCAAAGAAAGTGCCGAGGGAGGAGAAATCCAGGACATTGAGCACAATATTGTAGAACGTGTATTTGAGCTCGGCGACCGCAAGGTGAATACGCTCTTTACGCACCGCAGCGAATTGATTTATTTCGATACAAAGGACAGTTGGGATGAAATCCGCGGGAAAATCAGCAGGGAGAAACACTCTGCCTACCCGGTGTGTGAAAACAACCAGCTGGATGAAATTGTGGGAATCGTCTTACTGAAGGATTTGTTTTCGCCGACTATTGAACAGGATTTTTCCATTGTCAAATACTGCAAAGAGCCTTTATACATTAATGAATCGGCTTATGCCTACAATGTGCTCGAATTGTTCAAGCGCGAACGCATGCACTACGGGATCATAGTGGACGAATACGGTTCCACCAAGGGAATTGTCACCATGGATGATGTGGTTGACGCCCTCGTAGGCGATGCAACCGAGGTTGACCAGGATGAATACCAGATTATACAGCGGGATGAATACAGCTGGCTGGTGGACGGCCAGTATTCCATTATTGAATTTGTGCGCTTTTTCGATATTTATGTCGACGATGAAGTGCAGTCCAAATATACGACGGTAGCCGGCTTACTGATCCATCAAGGCAATACGCTGCCGAATGTGGGCGAAAAATTCATCATTGACAACTACGAGTTGGAAGTTGTTGATAAAGACGGCCAGCGCATTGACAAGATCCTGGTCCGGAAATTATAAGGACGAAAGCTCCTCTCCGTTTCCCCCTATTTCTGAAGGGCTCAGATCCTCTTCCTTTTTTCGTTTCATAGACCCCACCATCATGAGCAGGGCCGTGAGCACGATCACCTGGATCACCAGCGGTTTATTCATGAGCTCAATTTGCTGGGAGATCGGCAGGGAAAGAAAAAGCAAAATCGTGATCAGTCCGCGGGGAGCAATATAAAGCAAAGGATTTAGCGGCAGGCGGAACAGTTTCAGAAAAACCAGGCGCAGCAAAAAGATCCCGGCAACGATGCTGACCGCCCAGAGGAGCGAATTGACATTCAGTAGTTCCTCGGTTTCGATGAGGAAGCCAAAAAGAATGAAAAATAATCCCCGGACGAGGAAGGTAAATTCGGCCGTCAGCTCCCGGAATTTCTCCACTTCTTTCCCAAAATCAACCGGGTGGAATCGTTTAATAAAGCGGTAATTTTTCAATTCATCGATGTTCCCCAGGAAAAGTCCGAAAAGCAGGATAAAAATGAGTCCCGGCAAATGGTACACCTTCGAAACGGCATAAATCAAGACCACAATCAGGATAATCGGCCCGTATTTGATGTGATGTTTAATCCGGTGGAGCAGGTAAGCCAGCCCCAGGGTAGCAACAAAGGACACCACGAGGATAATCCCGAACTCGAGGAGGAAATGACCGAATGAGCTGGGCCCGATTTCTTCATTAAAGACAATAAAGTTGAAAAAAATTACCCCGAAGATGTCTGACAAGCTGCTTTCATAGGTCACAAATTCCTTGTCTTTATGCGAGAGGTTCCGTGCGCTGGGGATGGCAATCGCACTACTGATGATCGCCAGGGGAATGGCATTGGCCAGGCCGGTTTTCAGGCTGGTCCCACCAAAATACTGGAAAGCAAAAGCCAGTCCGAAGCTAATAACCAACAAGGGCAAAAGCGCCAGCGCCGAAGATTTGATCACCAGGGCAAAACGCGAGCGATTGAGTTCCAGCTCAAGCGAGCCTTCCAATACAATCAAAATCAGGCCGACAGTGCCCAGAACAGGTAAAGCTTTGGTGAGGTCAGGTACGGCCATTCCGAAGAAATAAGCGCCCTGCCGCACGAGCCAGCCGAGAATCAAGAGTAAAATAACGGTCGGAATCCTCGTTTTGGGAGAAGTCAGGTCAAACACATACGCTAAAAGCAAAAGCACACATAAGGTAATGATAATGGTTGTTGTCATGCCCGGAATTTGGGTACAAACAAAACAGGCAAGCCCGGTTCAGTTTGTATTGTTTTTCTCAAATATAAGGATTTATTTCCTGAAAAGAAACACTACCCCATCCTTTTCCAGCCCCTCACCGGGTTTAAATTCCTGTAACAGACGAATATATTCCCACACCACAGCGAAGGTTTTGGTGTCGTAATGAAAATCCCAATTTTGCTGATCTTTCGGGGAAACATCCGGGTGCATGGTGCGGACATCCGTTTGCAGCAAACCATAATGATCCACGCCGGCAATCATGCGGACAGGCTTCCATTTGAAGCGGTTTTTCTGCCGGAGTGTGCGATCGCCCTCCAACTCCAACTGAGTGCGGCGGATGGAAGCCGTTTCCGGGGCAATCCGGATGCTTTCGGCATCGGCTACCGAGAAATGAACGATTTCAGCAATTTTCAGGCCTTGTTGCACGAAATACGCAGCCATCCCTTCCGCGAAGGCAGCGCCCATGCTATGGCTTACAAAACAGAAGTTCTCGTAAGCTTCCCATTTTCCACGCTGTTGTTCTGCATAACGAAAACCTTTCCGGAAACGCATACCCGCTGTTGAGTACCAGGGAGCTTCGCCATTGACAAAATGAAAATCGGAGGTGTTGAAATAAAGCGCAGCAGCATCCAGGAATTGCGTGCCTTTTTCCGTCCAGTAAGGCCGGTAAGGCTGACAGCCACGGGTATAACCGTTTACAAAAATAAGCAGGGTGCGCTTCACGGCATAAAGATAGCTTATATCTGCCTGGAGGTGTCTTTTTTAGCCACGAATTTCACGAATTCACACTGATTATATTCGTGGCGGCTTATTATTAGCTCTATTTTTTAGGCTTAAATCTCTTAGCGACAAAAGAGAAGTTGGAGGACATCTATCGGTTTTGAATTTGCTTCGGAACTAAGAAAAGGTAGGTTAAGCATACCTAAATTAAACTATATTTATGAAAAACTCTGGTGGTTTAGCAGTTCCTTGTTTATCTCATCCGTTAGCCTGTCCCCCAACACGCTGCTTGAGGTCATCGGCCCCACCCTGACGGCGGCGCATGTTATTTTGCGCTGAGCCGAAGCGGTAGGTGAAGCCAATGGTTGCAACTCTCGTTTCTCTCTTGACTATAAAATTTTCGCGGTAATCTGTAAATGTTACATCTGCACTGATCTGATTGGTGAAGAAAGCATCCGTAATGCTCAGTCGCAGTGAACCGCGGTTTTTCAGGATTTTCGCCTGGTACCCGAAGCCCACCGACCAGATCCGGTTGATGGAATCAAAAGCGTAGACCTCGCGTGAACGGTAATTGCCGCTCAGCTCAATCGAATGGTTTTTATTGATCACAATGTTATTCACCATGTTCACATTGCCGTTATACGTTCCATTGCGGCTGATCTGGGTATTGGCCACATTGCCCGAATACAGCGCCAGGTAACCGTTCAGGTCGAGGCGCAGGTTCCACCATTTCGTAAGCTCGAAGGGCAGGCTCATATTCGCATAAATCAGGTCAACCGAAGCGAGGTTCACATTGGTTTGGATCGTAATATTTTGCTGGTGTGGAGACGGGGCAATGATTTCCGTAATGTTGTTGAAGGTGCGCGCGATCCCAACCAGGGTATAGTATTTATCCTTGAACAGGTGACCGACATCAAGCCCCAGCGTAGTTTGCGGCTTCAGGTAAGGGTTTCCTTCCTTGAAGGTCGTCGGATCGAGGTAAAACTTAAACGGATTCAGCTGATCATAGCTCGGGCGATCGATGCGGCGGTTGACGTTGACATCAAAACTGTGCTTGTCATTCGCCTTATAACGCAGGCTGATCGACGGAAAAAGCTGGATGTAGGAGGTATCGAAGGTTTGATTGTACACGAGCTGGTTCCCGGTAATGTTGGTGTTTTCTGCACGCAGTCCCAGTTGGTAGGTCCATTTTTTGTGCTGGAAATTGTAGTTCACATACGCCGCATTAATGTTTTCGGTATAAATAAAATGATTGCTTTTGAGGCTGTCGTAAATGTTGCCGGCATTACTTCGGTCGTAAAAGCGGATGTCGTTATCGGCCTGAACATAGCTTGTTTTGGCACCAAAATCAATGCTGGAGCCATTTTTAAAGACCCGGCTGCGATCTGCTTTGAGGGAATAAATCGACAATTGTCCCTGCAGGTCGCCGTACAGCAGATACGGGTTTTGGAGCGGATCACCGTTCAGGTCGTAATAATTCGTGGTAAAATTCTGCTCGGTGGCATTGCCGTAAAGCGCATAGTCCAGGTCGACCGAAAAGGTAGAGCCCAGGGTATCCGTGTTGCGGCGGTAATTGAGGTTCACCCCGGCGGAATACCAGCTGTCTTTGGACTCATTTTGTGTTTCAAAACGGGAAACCGGCACATAACCGGCGTTGTAAACATCCGTGCGGTTGGTTCCCTGCGGGTTGAATTTGTTGCTCACCCCGCTCACGATCAGGCCCAGCGTGCTCACGGAATCAATTTCGTAATCAAAGCCCCCGCGCACGATGTGGTTGCGGAACGGAAAGGTGATGTAATTGTCCTGGTCGTAAGCCAGCATGAAGGTATCGTTCGTATAAAATTTGCGCTCCAGCTCAAGGTGATTAAACGCTTTGCGGTGGGCGTAGGAATAATTCCCGAAGAAGTTCCATTTTTTAGTGCGGTGGTTGAGACTGAACCCTGTATTCAGTTTCGGGTAAACCCCTTGTCCATAGCTGACATTAACGGTGCCGTTTGTGCCGTAGCGCGTGTCTTTTTTCATGCGGATATCCACCAGGATGGAACCGGCCGCATCGTATTTGGAGGAAGGGTTTGTAATGAACTCAATTTTTTCAATGCTGGACGAAGGAATCCCGCGCAGGTAATTCGCCAGGTCGGTACCCGACATTTGCAGTGTTTTGCCATTCACCTGGACAACGACCCCCTGTTTTCCGTTGATGGAAATCTGGTCGGTAATGCTCACAGCCACGCCCGGTGATCTTTCGATGATCTCAAAGGCCGATGAACCGGTCGCCTGGATGCTTTGCTCAACGTTCACCACCATTTTTCCCGGCAGGCGCTCGATAAAAGGCTTTTTGCCCACAACGGCCACTTCTTTCAGTTCCGTTTCGCCTTTTTTCAGATTGAAAACTTCCAGTTCGAGATCACGGTCCAGTTGAAGCGGGGCGGTACAGAATTTTTCAAAATCCGGGTTTTTAACGCAGATGAAATAAGCGCCGGGCTTTAATTGCTGAAAATGGAACATCCCGCTTTCGTTGGTAAATTCGCTTTTCACCAGGCTGGAATCATTTTGGTTGTACAGTAAAACCAACTCGTCTTTCAGGGGTTGTGAGCCCGGATCCTGGATAGAACCCCGGATTGCTAAGCCTGCATCACCTCCATCCTGGGCGAAAATCCGGAAAAAAGGAAGCAATAACAACAAAACGAGACTGATTTTTTTCATAATTCCGTGGGATTTGTTTTTACGAAAGTAGAGGAAAGCTATGGATTTAAAATGTTAAAATTTATGAACGGTTATTTTTTGATTTACAGGCTTTAAATTATTTATTTAAAAGGTTTAATTAAATATTTGATATATCAATTGTTGATTTATCACTATATTTGAACACGCGCACGGTAAGAGAAAAATTTTTCATTGACTTTTCGGAAAAGATGAAAGGCGATTTACCGGTATAAAAGCGGAAAATTGAGGATAAACGGAATAAGATTTGTATCTTTACGGCGATGGAAAAACTGGAAAGCATTATATTTTACAGCATTGATAAGGCGATCCGCACCTACCGTCAGTATGCCCAGAACCAGCTCAAGCAGCGTGGTTTTGACATGACGGTTGACCAGTGGATTGTTTTGAAATGCATCCTGGAAAACCCTGAAATTACCCAAAGTGAAATTGCGGCCAAGGTTTTTAAGGACAATGCTTCCGTGACCCGGATCATCAGCCTGCTCATCAAAGCCAAGCACCTCAGCAAGCGCACCATGCGGAGCAACCGCCGCCGGGTGGTACTGACAATCACCCCGCAGGGCATCGAAACACTCAATGGCATGGAAAAAATCGTGCTTCAAAACCGAAGCCAGGCCCTCAGAAACATTTCTCCCCAGGAAATCGAGGTCGTAAAAGAAGTCATGCAGAAAATGACGTCCAATTGCGAATAAGGGAACGCAAAGGGCGCTGAGTTAACGCAGAGGACGCAAAGAAATATTGGTTACACTTTGTACAAACTATCTAAAAATACGTTGTGGGCTTCGCGTTAATTTTGTTCACTTTGCGTCTAAAAGACTCTAAAGATTAATCGAATAATTCAGCCCTTTAAAGCCCGGGAATACCTGGTTATTGTTTTTGCTGCCAAAGCGATAGCTTATCCCCATTCCAATATTGAAATTGAAACTGGACAACAGCTCTTTGTTCTTGACCAGCAGCTGGTCAACTGAAATATCGCCCTTGCGGATATTGACCTGGTCGTGTACGAAAGCGTAATTACCCCAAACAGCTAAATTCAGGCCCTTGAACAGGCGGGTGGAAATCGCGCCGTTGATGCTGAACTGATTTTTAGAAAAGTCGTGGAAATAATTGCTCCAGAACAAACCGACATTGATGCTTCCCCAGGGTTTGGTGAAGGAGGAAATCAGGTAAGCATTCTGCTGCATCAGGGTTTCCTTGTCTTTGAGGTAAATGGTCGTATCGATGTATTCCTGGTACTGCGGCCCGATTTCGAGGCCCAGGATCAGGCGGCGGGTATTAAAATCCTTGTAGGGAAAAATACTGTATTCCAAACGCGGCTGCAAAGACACCCGATGCCTGTAATTGCTGTACAGCGAATTCATATAAAAACCGCCGGCCCCCGCAGCGACATGTTCCGTGATTTTAAAAACATGGTTCACTTCGCCATAATAGCTTTTAAATTCATAGGAATAGGTTTCGCCATTGTCAATGTATTCCTGCCGCGACAGGTTGGCATTCGCATAAATCCCTGTCCTGGATTTTACCGTCTCCCGGTTGATGGAAATATAGCCCGATCCGTAGAGGTTGAAATAATTTTCATTGCCATCGGCTGAACCGTTCAAGCCCAGTTGAAACACCCAATAATTCCAGGGATCTTTAACCAGGCTATCCGAAGCCGTGGTGTCAAGCGAAGGCAAAACCACTTCGATATCCTTCCCGATTGCCGTGCGGCGCAAAAAAGGAAACAGGGCAACTTTGAGGTTCCTGACCAGCAAATTGCGCTTATCGTCTTCCGTGAGGTTCGGGTCGATGTAATAGCTCACGGTATCCGACAAGCTGGCAAACGCATTGCGCCCCACCAGGATCAGGTTGCTTTGCACTCCCCCGTTCGCATTGTACTGATCGGTGATCATTACCTGTACATCGGCATCCGTCCGGTCGCGCACGAAAGCCAGGATATTCAGCTCCTGGCGCACAAAATCCAGGTAACAGTTACTCCCGTTGGAACAGTCCATGAAAACCTTCAGTGTTTTGGGTGAATTGTCATTCGTTTGGGCAGGCAGGTAAAAAAAGATAAATAAGCTTGTTAACAGGAACACGTGTTTCATAATTTTGGTTTTGGTTTGCGAAAATAGTTTTCTAATGTTTTCAAAAATGCTTTAGTAACGTTAATATTAGTTAATGTTACAAAGAGGCAACTGCGTTCCAAGACGGCAAAAAAAGAGAAGAGGGTGCAGAAAAAATGTTAAAATTTGACAAGCTTTTTCCCTTACTTCGGGATCGTTACGGGAACGCAAAGTACGCAAGGGCTGCGCGAAGTGACGCAAAGTCAAGAAAGCAAAGGACGTGGTTTCCTTTGAACACATAGGAATATTTAAATAACTTAATCAGAACTACTGAATAAAGCCTTTATATATCCCCGCGTTGATGGCATAATAAATGTCTAATAACGATTCTATACAACTAAAAAAGGCCAGCTTTTGGGCTGACCTTCCTATTTTTATTGGAGTTTTTTTAACGTGTAAAAAGCATTTCACGGAATTTCGGCATCGGCCACAATTCGTCGTCAACGAGGAGCTCCAGCTTATCGGCGTGGTAGCGGATTTCTTCGAAATACACTTTCACTTTATCGCAGTAAGCAATGGCTTTGGCTTCCACATCATCGATGTCGTTCGCTTTTTTACGGGCTTCGAGCATCGCGTCACATTTGGATTTCAAGCCATTCAGGTGGAGGGAAATTTCCTCAATCAGCTCGATCTGTCCCTTAGCGGCCTGTTTACCGGCTTTATCGCCCAAAACAGCTAGCAGCCCCTGCACATTCTGGATCAGCTTGTTCTGGTAAGTGATCACCGCCGGCATCACCTGGCTTTGTGCAATATCATTGATGATACGCGCTTCGATCTGCAGCTTCAGGATGTAATTTTCAAACTCAATTTCCTGGCGGGCATGCAATTCGCGCGGCGTTAAAATGTTCAGGCTATCGAACAGTTTGGCCACTTTTTTATCGCCCCATACCTTGAGGGCGCGCGGCGTATCTTTGAGGTTCGAAAGTCCGCGTTTTTCAGCATCTTTCACCCACTCGTCGCCGTAGCCGTTTCCTTCAAAGCGGATTTTTTTGGATTCTTTGATCAGTTTCTGCAATTCTTTCAGGATGGCTTCGTCTTTTCCTTCTCCTTTATCGAGGCGGGCATCCACGCTTTTCTTAAAGTCTTTCAGCTGGTTGGCCATAATCGTATTGAGTACGATCATCGCAGAAGAACAGTTGGCGGAAGAGCCTACGGCACGGAATTCGAATTTGTTCCCGGTGAACGCAAAAGGCGAAGTCCGGTTCCGGTCGGTAT
The DNA here is from genome assembly GCA_966250255.1 of uncultured Flavobacteriales bacterium. Taxonomy (GTDB): domain Bacteria; phylum Bacteroidota; class Bacteroidia; order Flavobacteriales_D; family Crocinitomicaceae; genus M2408. The sequence continues at coordinate 10,018 of CBINGV010000044.1, forward strand.
TGTCGAGCATGATCTGCGGGATTTTACCGATGTTGAGCTTGAGCTCGGTTTTATCTTCCGGTGTCATTTTGCCGGCTTTCACGTTTTTCTCAATCTCGTCGAGTAAGCTGGAAAGCTGCGAACCGATGAAGGCTGAAATAATAGCCGGCGGCGCTTCATTGGCCCCTAAACGGTGATCGTTTCCGGCGGATGCGATACAAGCGCGGAGCAAATCGGCGTTATCGTGAATGGCTTTGATCGTGTTGACGAAAAAAGTCAAAAATTGCAGGTTGGATTTCGGGTTTTTGCCCGGTGCAAGCAAGTTTACGCCTGTATTGGTGCTCAACGACCAGTTGTTGTGTTTCCCGGAACCGTTTACACCGGAGAAAGGCTTTTCGTGGAAGAGCACGCGGAAATCGTGCTTGCGCGCCACTTTCTCCATGATGTCCATCAACAAAAGGTTGTGGTCATTCGCGAGGTTACATTCTTCAAAGATCGGGGCACACTCAAACTGGTTCGGCGCTACTTCGTTGTGACGCGTCGTTACGGGGATTCCCAGGGAAATGGCTTCCGTTTCGAACTCGCGCATGTAAGCCGTTACCCGTTCCGGGATGGAACCGAAATAGTGGTCTTCGAGCTGCTGTCCTTTTGCCGCGGAGTGCCCGAAAAGCGCACGGCCGGTCATCATCAGGTCGGGACGCGCGTTGAACAGGGCCTGGTCAACGAGGAAATATTCCTGCTCCCAGCCGAGGGTCGCGTTTACTGTGGTTACGTTTTTATCAAAATACTGGCACACTTCCACCGCAGCCTGGTCTACTGCGTGGAGCGCTTTCAGCAAAGGCATTTTGTAATCCAGGGATTCGCCGGTGTAGGAAATAAAGATGGTTGGGATACAAAGGGTCTTACCGATCACGAATGCCGGGGAAGATGGGTCCCAGGCCGTATAGCCGCGCGCCTCAAAGGTGTTGCGGATCCCCCCGTTCGGGAAAGAAGAAGCATCCGGCTCCTGCTGAACGAGCAAATCACCGTCGAAACGCTCAATGGCTTTGCCCGGACCAACCGGCTTGAAGAAAGCATCGTGCTTCTCAGCTGTTGATCCCGTCAGAGGTTGGAACCAGTGTGTATAATGCGTTGCCCCTTTAGTAATCGCCCAGTCTTTCATGGCGGAAGCAACCTGGTCGGCCATTTTGCGGTCCAGGCGTGTCCCGCTCTGGATGGATTCCATCATCGATTTGTATGCATCACTCGGGAGGTATTCACGCATGATGTCCGCATGAAATACATTTTTTGCGAAAAGCTCGGAAACTTTCCCGTCATAATCGATGTGTTTCGGTGTCCGGTTCAACACATCCTGGTACGCCTGCAATCTTTTAGTAGCCATTTTTTAATTTTTTATTAAAATTTGATGCAAAGGTATAAAATTTTAGGGGGTCATTCCAAATTTTTTATGTTTTTTATTCACAATCACCTTTTTATTTAGGGGTGAACTCAAATTTATCATTAAAAAAACTAATTTTTGCTCAATTCGGGGGAAATAGTATATTTGCTGTAAAAAGCACCATGAAAAAATGCCTGCTTATCGTCTTTCTCCTTTCTTTTCATTTTCTTCACGCACACGATTTCCGGAAAATTGCTACGTTTGCGGAAAGCCCGTTTAATGAAAAGCGTTTCCGGGAAACGATTAATGAGCAGCAGGAGCTTTACCGGCAAAGCGGCGACAAATACCATTTGCTCAGCGCCCGTTTTATTGAAGCGTTTTTATACGGCAACCTGAACGACAACAACCGGCGGATCCTCAAATTACTCTGGGTAAGCGAAAACTGTGACGAAAGCCACTACGAGATTTATGTCAGCGCCTGCTATCACCTGAGCTCTTACCTGGTGTACTGCAATTCCTATGAAACGGCCGACGGTTTTGCGGAAACCGCCCTTCAAACTGCCAAAAAGCATAAGATGAAGGGAATTATGCCTTTGTTATACACTTTAAAAGGTACCATCAGCTACAATCTTAAGGATTACCGGAAAGCGATCCGCTATTATAAAAACTCCCTGAAACATCACAGCAATTACCAGGACAGGCTTTTTATAGCCTCGATGAACAATAACATCAGCCTGTGCTACATGCAAAGCGGCAATTATCCCCGGTCGAATGAATACATCGGGCGTTCGTTAAAACACCTGGAACAAATCCCGGATAAAAATTCCGGCGAAGCTTTTTTCGAAGCCCTGGTCAAAGGAAACCTCGGATCGAATTATTACCGGATGGGTGCTTATGAAAAAGCCAAGCCCCTGCTGAACGGGGAAATTGATTTTTATTTCACCCATCCCGATTTCCTGGAAAATGCCCTTCACCCGGTGCAGGAATTGCTGAGCATTTATCAAAAAGAAGGCAACACACAAAAAACGGCTGAAATCCTGGCCAGGATTCCCCGCATCGAGCAATCCATTAAAAATGTGAAGAGCCGTAATGAGTTTACCAAAATCCTGTATGATCATTATTATGCGGCGAACGACCTGGCCAACACCCGGCTTTTTGGCCAGAAACTGATCCGGAACAACCAACTGATCTTCGATTCGATCATCCGCAACTCCAATGCCCTGAACAATATGCTTTACAAACAGCAGATCCGGCATTTGAAAAAGCAGTTCAAGACCCGCGACAAGCTTTTCCAGACTACGCTTGAAAGCAAGCAAAAGTCCAATACCTTTATGCTGCTCCTGATCTCCTCCGTGACCGTGATTCTTATGATCCTGTTTATTGAGCGCAACCGCCGTGAAAAACGCAACAAAGTGATCCAGGCACAGGAACAGCTGATCGAAACCAAAAAACGGATCATCCTGGAAAACGAGGTTAAGCTCAAGCAGGAAAAGATTACGAACATGGCGCTCAACCTGAACCTGAAAAAGGAAACCGAAAATGCCTTCCTTCAGAAAATAAAGGAAATCAAGCGCCGGAAAAACAGCGACCCGGAAACCATCCTGAAAGAATTGCAGCTCAGTGTAACGAACCTCATCAATATTGACCAGAAAAATGCAGGCAATTCCTTCGAAGTCGAAGAAGAAAACTCGCGTTTTATGTTGGAGCTGCAAAAACTACATCCCGGGTTGAGCAAACAGGAAATCAGCTTTTGCTCTTATTTCCGGATGAACCTCAACTCGAAGGAAATCGCATCGATTACCAACATGACCTCGGGGACGATTCGCGTTTACAAAAATAAAATCAAGGCCAAAGTCGGGCTCCAGTCTGAAGAAAGCCTCAATGATTATTTGCAGGCACTCTGATTTTTTCCAGGTATTGCTCCTTATCGTCTATTTTTTGATCCGCACCTTTTTTTACCTCAAATTCAAGTGGGATTTGATGTCTGCGGCAGCTATTTCTGCCTAAAAAAACCTCAGACTTTCACAGTTTGTGAATTAATTAACCGATGTTTATGAACTCGATGTTAATTAACAGATATTTAAATCTAATTACGTCATATACAAGATTTTAAATTTTAAAATATTAACACTTTTGCCTTTTAAAATTTGATTCAGCTAACACTAATTAACACACAAAAACGATTCAGCTGGTTCCCGACTGCCGTAAATTTGACCTAACAATTTTATCGCACGAACCTCATGAAAAAATTCGCTACACTACTTCTCTTTTTTTCTTTATTAAAAATCGCGCACGGAGCAATGTCTGTTACGGCACCGAGCCTGAGTATAAGCACCTGTGCTTTTCCTTCGGCTTATACCGCTCTGGGAAACATTGTCCTGAGCGAAGGAGCGAACGGCGATATTCCGCTTTCAGCAGCAAATACAAATTACACCATTATATTAAGCGCACCGGCAAATTTTGAATTCAATCCCGGTACCGGTTCGGTAAACAGCACTTCCGGAGATATTACTTCGATGTCTGTTTCCGTCACGGCCACCACCATTACCATTACGTATGCGAGCAATCAATCCAACCGCACCAACGGATCGGATGTCATCACTATTTCCGGTATCCAGGTGCGTGCGATCACTGCAGCGGCTACCCAAAACCTTACAAAAACCGGCGGCAGCGAAAGCATCAATGGCCTGGGAAATACAAGTGTTGTGGGCAATCTTTCTTCCACGGTAGCTTGTGGCTGCAACCATACGGTAAGGCTGACGGACACCTTCGGCGACGGCTGGAACGGCGGAATTGTCAAAGTGCAGGTGAACGGTGTTGATGTGCTGACTAACCTCGGTTCTACCCTGACTTCGGGTTACGGTCCGCTGGATTTTACTTTTTCTGCGGCTACCGGCGCAACGATTACCGTCATTGAAACAGCCGGAGGTTCCTATCCGGGTGAAATGCGGGTCGAAGTGTTTGACGGCGGCGGAACCAGTATTATCGGACAACACGATCCCAGCAGCGGGGGAACAAGCGGTACCGGCAACTGTCCGCCACCAATGAGTCTCACCGGGGCAACGGTTACCCAGTCTTCCAGCGCTTCGGTAGCACGCTGCGCCCTCAACCAGCAAATCGTTTGCCTGGAGGTAACAACAACAGGCGTTACTTCCCCGATCACCCTGACGCAAATCCAGACCAATGTCAGCGGAACTTCCGGCACAGCTGCCTTGAGCGGGGCGGATATTTATTTCACCGGGACCTCATCTACCTTTTCAACGACCTCGCTTTTCGGCTCAAGCGCTTCGCCATCCACCTCGACCTACAACATCAACGGGTCCCAGGTGCTGGCTTCGGGAGTCAATTATTTCTGGCTGGTTTATGATTTTAACAACTCCGGAACGATCGGAACCACGATTGACGGGTTGATCACCCAGTTTACCGCCGGGGCCGTCAATTACACCAGCGCCACCACACCGGCGATCAGCAGCACCAACCCGGCCGGAACACGCGCTTTAATTATGTGCACAGCACCGGGTGGCGTGAATACCGGCCTCGAAACCTGGGTAAAAGCGGATGGCGGGATCATCAACCAGGCTTCTGCCGGCAACTCCATTACAGCGAACGGCTCACCGGCGATCAACAGCACATCCACAAGCTACAATTACAACCCTTATATCGATTTTACGGCACCTACAGGAGTTTACACGGCTAACGGGGCCGATGCCAACAGGCAGTTCCTTAAAATTTCAGGGTATAACGGGGTTACAGGTGTCGAGTTTCGCAGCTTGTTCTGGGCCTGCAACATGACCGACCTCACACGCACCTACACCCATCTTGCAACAACGGATGACATTACGCATTCAGCCCCGTCAAGCTGTCTGCACGGGCACATTTCGGGAGCTTCGGCTGCACTTAATGACCCGGGTTATGATGTCAATGATTTTGGCTCATCCGCTGCATCGGGCACCTGGAAACGCAACGGATCAAGCCTGGCAACGGTAGAAATACATACCACAAATAAACAAATTTTATCGGCCTGGAGCTCAGCCGGGGGCGGCACCACCCTGAACCGCTTTTTCGGCGGGCAGCGGGACCACATGTCCAATGGCTTTATGGGCAGCCCAAGGGATTGGAAAGGACCCGCCGCCGAATTGATCGGGTATACCACCAAGGTGACCGCCACCGAACGCCAGAAAATCCATTCGTACCTGGCGGTCAAATACGGCGTGACCCTCACGGAAGATTATCTGAGCACCGGCGGCGGTACTATTTACAGCACAACAGCGCCTTACAACCTCAACATCATCGGGATCGGGCGCGACGATGCGGAAGGACTGACACAAAAACAATCCCACCAGGACGACGATACTGTCCGGGTCTACATCAGCAATCTCGCAGCCATGAACGCTTCGAACGGCGGAACGTTCAGCAATGATATTTCTTACATCATGATGGGCGCCAACAGCGGCAAACTATGCACCACCGTGAGCGCCATAAACGAAGTTCCGAACGGGCTCACCAACTGCCTGATTACTTCCCGCCTCGAACGCGAATGGAAAGTGACGCGTACGAACAACGCCCAGACTTATAATATGGATGTAAAACTGAACGCCTGCGGTGTTCCGGGCTCTGTTAATGTTGCGCACCTGCGTTTCCTGGTGGACGATGACGGCAATTTCGGAAACGGCGGCACCCAGTGCTATTACAACGGCGACGGAAGCGGCCTTGTATTTAGTTATTCCAACCCAACGATTACCGTTTCAAACATTTCGACTACCCACATACCAAACAATGCCACGCGTTTCGTCACCATTGCTTCCATCAACCTGGCAACGCCGCTCCCGGTAGAAATGCTGTATTTCGATGCCCGGCTCAATGAAAAACAAACCGTAGACCTGAACTGGTACACTACCCGGGAGATTAACAATGACTATTTCAACGTGGAAAAATCACTCGACGGTTTTAACTGGTCACAGATTGGTACAGTTGATGGTCACGGAACTACTCCCGACCTCCACAATTATTACCTGGAAGACCCTTATCCGCAGGCCGGCGTAAACTATTACCGTTTGAAACAAGTGGATTTTGACGGCGCCTACGTTTATTCCGAAATCCGTCCCGTAACGCTTGCAGCTGCCTTTGAGATCAGCCTGTATCCCAACCCGGCAAACAAGCTGGTAAGCATCCTGGGCGACGACATCTCCGGCAAACAAATTGAAATTTTCAACAGCATCGGGCAATCCGTTCCTTTTGAATCCCACCTTATTTCCAATGACCATGTGGAAATAATAACTGAGCATATTTCCAGTGGCCTGTATCATGTTAGGTTTACAAACGGAAATACAATCTATGTTCAGAAATTGCTTATCAATCATGTCAGAGTCGATTGATTTAGGTAAAAAGGGCTGGCATTGTTCCGGCCCTTTTTTGTTGAGATTCCAAGATTCCTTCTTTTTTGTCCGGTCAGCCGGATATTTA
>CBINGV010000045.1:0-16806 GCA_966250255.1 uncultured Flavobacteriales bacterium
TCGAGTGCAAAACAAACGCCCTGGGAAAGATCGAGCGCCGCTTCATATTGCTTCATTTCGCTTTTTAAGAGCACAGCAGCTTTCGGGATATTTTGATAATCTGCTTTTTCAAGAATCTGTTTGGCATCAATTTTTCCGAATAAAACAACTTGTTTGTTATCTTTCATATAAGCCGAAAGATACTCTTCTGCTGTTCTGTCTGACAGGTCGCCGGAGCAGGATAACATAAAAAATGCCAGGATGATGGTGACTAAAAAACGGTATTTTCTCATGTGACTATTTATTTATTCAAAGCTAACAAAAATAATTCAATCCCTTTTGACCGGTATTATAAAATTGCAATTAATTCCTGAACAGAACAAAAAATACGCCATTTATACCAGGAGACGGTAAGATGTGCTTCTTCCGCCAGAATTTTCTTTTTCCAGGACTTGTTTTTGTACCAGATCCTGGATATCCCGCAAGGCCGTATCGGAAGAGCATTTACAAATTTTTGCCCATTTGGAGCTATTTAATTTACCCTCAAAGCCATCAAGTATCCGGTTTAAAATTTTGCGCTGGCGATCGTTAAAATCTGTTTGAGCATGCTTTTTCCAGAACTCGGATTTTTCGAGTACATCCCGCAGGACTTCATCACTCGACCTGAGTGTCCGGCGGAGGCATTCCAGGAACCAAACCTGCCAGGAGGTAATGTCAACCGAGCTTTTCTGGCAGCTTTCCAGGATGGAATAATAACGCTTGCGTTCTTTGAGAATTTGGGCCGACATGCTGTAAAACCGCTGGTTGATCCCATCGGCACGAGCGAGGAGCATATCGGTCAAAGCGCGTGCTATCCGGCCGTTACCATCATCAAAGGGATGGATCGTAATGAACCAGAAATGCGCCACACCGGCTTTAAGAACAGGCTCGAGGCTTGTTTCTTCGTTAAACCAGGTAATAAACTCTGCCATTTCATGAGGAACCCGTTTGGAAGCCGGGGCTTCAAAATGAACATATTCTTTTCCCATCGGGCCGGAAACAACCTGCATCGGGCCGCCTTCATCCTGGCGCCAGTTCCCGACTGTGATTTTATGCATCCCGCTTCTTCCAACGGGAAACAATGCTGCATGCCAGGCAAAAAGCCGTTCTTCCGTAAGTAAATCCCTATTGTTTTTGGTGGCATCTACCAGGATATCCGCTATGCCGTCGATGTTGCGGTCATAGGGAATTAAATCAGGCAGGTCCATCCCCAGTTTGCGGGCAACAGAAGAACGAACTTCTTCTACTTGATAGATTTCGCCTTCGATCTCGGAAGATTTGAGCACATCCAGGGTAAGGGTTTTAAGAAAGGCCTTATCCCGGAAATCAAAGCCGAGGGCTTCCATTTTACCGACAAGGCGGCCTTGCAGGTTGCGCACTTCTGCCAACAACTCTAATAGCAGCTCACTATCCCATACAAAATCGGACCACTCTTTGCTTTGATGGATATAACGCGGCATAAAATCACTTTATTTTATGCAACAAATATACAAAAAAAAATTCCGAAAAGGACACATTCGCCGCAAATTTTGCGGACATTAGGTGTTTTATTCTCCGCAAAAGATCAAAAGGGATTGATTTTATCTTGATCAGATAAGCTTATCCAAAAGCTGGTCGTCAACGAGCTCCGGAAGCGTAACTTTCAGGCGCGGCTCTTGTTCCATGGCCCGTTTGATGGCAAACATGGCACCTTCGTTACGGGCCCAGGAACGGCGGGAAATTCCGTTATTCACATCCCAATGGAGCATCATCCTGAGGCGGCGCCCGGCATCATCGCTTCCGTCCAGCAGCATTCCGAAGCCACCATTAATTACTTCGCCCCAGCCAACACCGCCGCCATTGTGGATTGAAATCCACGTAGCGCCACGGAAACCGTCGCCAATGACATTGTGGATCGCCATATCGGAAGTAAAACGTGAGCCATCGTAAATATTGGACGTTTCGCGGTAAGGAGAATCGGTTCCTGAAACATCGTGGTGATCGCGGCCCAAAACAACTGCCCCGATCTGACCTTTCGCAATAGCTTGATTGAAAGCTTCGGCAATCCGCATGCGGCCTTCGGCATCCGCATAGAGGATTCTGGCCTGGGAACCAACCACCAGCTTGTTTTGCTGCGCCCCTTTGATCCACTGAATGTTATCAGCCATCTGCTGCTGAATTTCAGCCGGGCTGTTTTTCATCATCGTTTCCAGGATTTCGCAGGCGAGGTCGTCTGTTTTTTGTAAATCTTCGGCTTTACCGGAAGTACAAACCCAGCGGAAAGGCCCAAAACCATAGTCGAAACACATCGGCCCCATAATATCCTGAACATAGGACGGGTATCTGAATTCCCTTCCGAGGCTTGGTTTTTCAGCCATCACATCCGCTCCGGCGCGAGAAGCTTCTAGCAGGAACGCGTTTCCATAATCGAAGAAATAAGTTCCTTTGGCCGTATGGCGATTGATCGCCGCAGCATGCCTGCGAAGTGTTTCCTGTACTTTTTCCTTAAACAATTCCGGATTTTCGGCCATCATTTTGTTGGATTCTTCAAAAGACTGTCCTACCGGGTAATAACCTCCTGCCCAGGGATTGTGCAGCGAAGTCTGATCCGAGCCAAGATCAATCCGCAGGTTTTCTGTATCAAATTTTTCCCAGAGGTCCACCACATTGCCCAGGTAAGCGATCGAAACCGTTTCTTTAGCAGCCTGTGCTTCCCGAACGCGTTTTACCAGTTGATCAAGGTCTTCGCTGATCTCGTTGATCCAGCCTTGTTCGTGGCGGATTTTGGTAATTTTCGGGTTCACCTCGGCACATACCGTGATACAACCTGCGATGTTCCCGGCTTTCGGCTGCGCACCACTCATTCCTCCTAAACCGGAAGTCACGAAAAGTGAGCCGGCGGGTGATTTTTTGATTTTACGGAAGCCATTCAATACGGTAATCGTTGTTCCGTGAACAATTCCCTGCGGCCCAATATACATGTAGGAACCGGCTGTCATTTGCCCGTATTGGGTAACACCGAGCGCATTGAATTTTTCCCAATCGTCCGGTTTGGAATAATTCGGGATCATCATACCATTGGTCACCACGACGCGCGGCGCATCTTTGTGCGATGGGAATAAGCCCATCGGGTGGCCGGAATACATCACGAGCGTTTGTTCATCGGTCATTTCCGACAAATATTTCATCGTGAGGCGGTACTGGATCCAGTTCTGGAAAACAGCCCCGTTTCCGCCATAAGTCACCAATTCATGCGGGTGTTGTGCCACCGCGTAATCCAGGTTGTTCTGGATCATCAGCATAATGGCTTTCGCCTGCTGGGAATTGCCCGGATACTCCTCGATCGGGCGGGCATACATTTTGTAATCCGGGCGAAAACGGTACATATAAATGCGACCGTAAGTGTTCAGTTCTTCCATGAATTCCGGCGCCAGGTCGGCATGCATTACTTTCGGGAAATAACGCAAGGCATTGCGCACAGCCAGTTTTTTCTCTTCAGCATTCAGGATTTCCTTCCGCTTTGGGGCGTGGTTGATGCTGCTTTCATATGCTTTTTTGGGCGGCAAAACCGCCGGGATGCCTTGTTTGATATCGTTCTGAAATTCCTGGATTGTCATCTGGGTTATTTTTTGAGGGCAAAGTTACATTTTTGATTTTAATTGCCCTGTTTCCATGCAAATGATTTTAGTCTATTTTTCCCCGTGCCGGGATTCCTGCACCTCATTGGCCTTCTGTTCATCTTCAAACAAAATTCCCTTGTATTTATTATACAGGAAGGAAATCACAAGCAGGATCACCCCGAGGATGATGAACAGCACCGTTTTGCCCAGGGTCGAAAGCTTATCAAGATCATACAAGAACAATTTTATGAGCGTTACCCCGAAAAGCGAGATCGCCCCGATCCGGAGGTAAGCTTTTTTCTGCCGGATCCCGATAACGATCAGGATCAGCGAATAGATGCCCCAGAAAATACTCAGACCGAGCTTGTAGACCTGCCCTGAATTGAAAATGTGCATCCAGTTGACCAATTCGGCACTTAGCACCCAAACGACCAATAAATGGACCATGAATTCGGAGAATACCGGCGAAAAAGAATCTTTCAGCTGTTTGCGGATAAAATCCAGGTAAACATAAGCGAAGAACGCCACCAGGGCATACATGAGGTAGCGGACCAGGAGTAAAACGCCGGGCGCATAATACGTTTCATCACTAAAAATATACTGCAGCTGCAGGAAACTCAGCTTATAAAGCCCGAAAGTCAGGAAAACAAACAAGGCCAGCGAAGAAAGGATCATGGCAAAAGCATTGAATTCGCTGCTGTTTTGCTTTTTCCGGCGCAGCCACAACACCACAGCCGTAAACAACAACCCGAAAGCAATTTTAGAGATAAGCTCAAAAGCCTGCACAATATCGTAAACTTCGTAATACAGCGCCGGGTGGTCTTTTTTCAGTGCAATCGCTTTTACTTCCCAATAGCGGTTAATTTCCAGGAAGCAGATCCCGAAAACGGAAACCAAAAGGATAATCACCAGGAGCACGCGGAAAGCCAGGAATAAATCCCTGTTCACTTCGAAGTTTTCCTGGTATTTTTTGATGTCATTCACATAAAACGCCGTTCCGATAGCCACCAGGAAAGCGAAAGAAGTTCCGAAATCGCTGTTCAGCAAAAAGGTATCCGTAGGTACAACTCGCACCGGACCGCTGCTCCAGTCCCATACCGGGATAAGGCCGTAGGCATTTCCCCAGAAAAGCAGGAGATTCATGAAAGCCAGCAAAAAGACCGGGTAGGACATTTCTTCCAGCATGCTGATTTTCCGCAGACGGCCAACAAGAAAAAGCGCCAGGAACTCAAAAGTCCAGCTAAGCGTGACCCTGTTTCCGTCAAAAAGCAGGGGAACGGTCAGCGTGACAAACAGGAGTGTCATGGCCAGGCTAAAATAATAAATTGTCCGGTCCGTAGCCCGCTGGCGATGCAGCAAGAAGGTAACGCCCAGATGAAATAAGGCATTGATCAGGGTAAAAACCGCCAGTTGCGTATCCGGGCGATTATCCGAAAGCAAAAGGCTATACCCCAGACCATAAAATAACATACTGTTTGCCATGATCACCACCATGTCGCTGGCGTGGAATTTTTCGTGCCGGACCAGCTTGTACACCAAGCCGATGGCATAAAACACCACAAAAAAGAGACAAACAAAAATGAAAGCCGTGATGAAATGCTCTTGCCCCTTGTAAGCCGTTGAATACCAGGCCAGGAAAATCCCCCAGCTGAAGCCGAAAGCTGCATAAATCAGTGATTTCCAGTTTTTGAAAAAGGAAACCACCAGGATCCCAATGTTGATGATGGTAACATAACTGAAAAAGAAGAGGATTTTCCCCGAACCGTCAGACAGCAAAAAGGGAATGGCGTAGGCTCCCACCAAACCGAGGTGCGCAATCACTTGCCGATCGTATTTGATGGCCGAAAAGACCGTGAAAGCTGTAAAAATGACCATCAGCAGGAAGGTGAGCTGGATCGGGAAAAAGTGATAAAAACTGAAGGAAATATAAGTCAGGAAGTAGAAAATGGCCATCGAACCGCTGAGCAGCACGGCACTGAAATCCACATACTTTGCCTTGAGTTTGAGCGCAAAGAACATCAGGCCACCGCCAAGCAAATATCCCAGGACAATGCGCATCGGCGGACTGATCAACTGGTGATCAAACGCGTATTTGGTCCCGATGGCCACACCGATCACCGTAATCAAAATCCCGATTTTGTTGATCAGGTTTTCACCGATAAAGCGTTCCCACTGCCCTTTTTGGACAGGCGGTTTTTTGGCTTGCTGCGCCGTTCCCGAAGTCGGAGTTTGCTGAATAACTGCACGAACAGCCTCTTGCGGACGGACAGGTATTTTTTCTTCGGTTTGAACGGTTTTGGGATTTTCCGGCGGGGCAGTTTCCGTTTTGGAAGCTATGCTGAAACGCTCGATGCGGGTTTTCAGCTCCTGCAGCTCGTGGTAGAGGTTTGAATTTTTAAGCTCCAATTCCTTCAACAGGGCTTTCAGCCTGTCGATTTCAGCGTGATCGGGGTTTTCCATAGGTGTTAATCTGAATCAAAGCTACACGAATTTTTGACATAGCAAACCCTTTCCGGCCAAATCTTTTGTTAATAAACGTAAAAAGGGGGCCGGAGCCCCCATTCGATAAAGCGAGTTGTTTTTAAATGATGTCAACTCCGAAATTGAATCACAAAGGGATCACATTTTCGGCATCACAATTTTGTCCAGTACGTGAATCACGCCATTGGATTGGTAAACATCATAGGTCGTAATGTTGGCTACCGCACCGGTTTCATCCATGATCACAATGTTGTGACTGCCGTTCATCATGGCCGTCAGCTTTCCACCGCTCACGGTAGTCAGCACGGCTTTTCCCTTGCCTTTTTCGATCGCCATTTTGATCGCATCGAAATCCATTTTGCCCGAAACCACGTGATAGGTCAATACCTTCGTGAGCATGGCTTTGTTCTCCGGCTTGAGTAAGGTTTCGACGGTACCATCCGGCAGGTTTTCAAAAGCATCGTTCACCGGTGCAAAAACCGTAAACGGTCCCGCGCCCTGCAAAGTGGAAACGAGATCAGCCGCTTTTACCGCTGCTACCAACGTGGTGTGGTCCTTGGAATTCACCGCGTTGTCGATGATGTTCTTTTTCGGGTACATTTTTTCGCCACCCACCCAGGTTTCCTGGGCAGATACACTTGTTGCCAATAAGCTTCCGAATACAAATGTTGCGAGTGTTACTTTAAAGGTTTTCATTTCATTTTGGTTTTTGATTGTTATAAACCAGTTACGACGCAAATGAAATTTTGGATTTATTACACCGATTTTTGGATTTTTCCGGAACGCAAAGTACGCAGAATATATGCAAAGGACGCAAAGAAGAAAGTAAATTCTGTAACGTGGCTTCTGCGCCTTTTGCCTTACAAAAAACAATGGGTTTAATTCAATCTGAGAGCATCGGGACGAAATCAGCCGTGAAAGCGATTTTTCCATCCACCGGCTTCGGGTTTCCGGGAACAGTAAGTCCTTTGATTTTGGACGTTTTGCCTTTGGAAAGCAATTCGTAAACTTGCTTATCGGTCAGTTTTTTGCCCAGGATCTCAAACGGGATTTTGAAGCCACAGGTCCCGAAATCGCCACAGCCGTAAGCCGTTTTGCCTTTTTTGAGCAAAGCTGTTTTGCACTTCGGGCAGGTCATCGTTTCGATGTTGATTTCGGTTTTTTCTTTAGGTTCGCGGGCTTTTTTCGGTTTTTCCGCTGCGGCAGGAGCAGGGGCATTTTCCGGGGTAATGGTGATGATGCGCCGCGTATTGAAAATCACTTCGTTGCACAAATCCACCACCATCTGGATCAGTTCTTTTTTGAACACATCGATCGAATATTCGCCTTTTTCGATCATCCGGAGCTTACGCTCCCAATCACCGGTCAATTCAGCGCTTTTCAGCAATTCGTTCTGGATCGTGTCGATCAGGTCCATACCCGTTTGGGTAGCTACGATGTTCTTTTTGACCTTGGTAATATACCTGCGGCGAAAGAGCGTCTCGATGATATTCGCCCTTGTTGACGGACGGCCAATCCCATTATCCTTGAGTAATTCGCGCATTTCTTCATCTTCCACCTGGCGGCCGGCAGTTTCCATCGCACGGAGCAAGGTTGCTTCGGTAAAGGCTTTCGGCGGAGAGGTTTTTCCCTTGTGAACACGCGGCTCATGCGGGCCTTTTTCGCCTTCCGTAAAGAGCGGCATCACTTTTTCTTCTTCCGGGTTTTTAGCGGCATCCTGCTCATTGGCATATACCACACGCCATCCCGGATCGAGGATTTGTTTACCGCTGGCTTTGAACTCGATCTGCCCGACTTTCCCTAAAACCGTTGTGGTGAAAATTTTACACTCGGGGTAAAAGACAGAAATGAAACGGCGCGCCACCAGATCGTAGATGTGCTGTTCCTGTGGCGTGATGCCCGAAGGCACAATTCCCGTGGGAATGATCGCGTGGTGATCGGTCACCTTTTTATCATCGAATACCGTCTTGGATTTCGGGATAGGCTGGGTCAGCAGCGGCGCCGTCAGCTGGGAATAATATTTCATTCCCTGTAAAATACCCGGGATTTTCGGGTGTAAATCTTCGGAAAGGTACGTCGTATCCACACGCGGGTAAGTCACCAGTTTTTTCTCATATAAATTCTGGATCAGCTTCAGGGATTCGTCCGCCGAATAGCCGTATTTTTTATTGGCATCCACCTGCAGGGCCGTGAGGTCAAACAAGCGCGGGTTTCCTTCTTTTCCTTCTTTCTGCTCGAAAGAAGTCACTTCAAACTCGTGCTGCCTGAGGTATTCCAGGCCTTTTTCGGCTTTCTCCTGGGAAGCCAGGCGATCGATTGTTGCGTTAAACTCCGTATCGCGGTACACCGTTTTCAATTCCCAGTAATCCTCCGATTTGAAGGCATCGATCTCTTTTTGCCGCTGCACGATCATCGCGAGCGTAGGCGTTTGCACCCGCCCGATCGAAAGGGTGGCCTTTCCCTGCCCGAACTTTTTGGTAAACAGGCGCGTGGCATTCATCCCGAGCAGCCAATCGCCAATCGCACGGGCGCTGCCGGCTGCATACAAATTATCGTACTGCTTGCCTTCGCGCAGATGCTGAAAGCCTTCTTTGATTGCTTCTTCGGTCAGGGAGGAAATCCAGAGGCGTTTCACCGGTGCCGTGCATTTGGCTTTGAGCAGTACCCAGCGCTGGATGAGCTCTCCCTCCTGCCCGGCATCCCCGCAATTGATCACCTCTTCGGCTTGCTCCACCAGGCGGCGGATGGTATTGAATTGCTTCTGTACGCCGCCGTCTTCCATTACCTTCACACCGAAACTGGACGGGATCATCGGCAGCTCTTCGAGACGCCAGGCCTTCCATTTCTCCGTATAATCATGCGGCTCCTTCAGCGTGCATAAATGACCGAAAGTCCAGGTTACCTGGTAGCCGTTCCCTTCCATGTAACCATCCCTGGCCTGGTTTGCACCGATTACTTTTGCAATATCACGTGCCACACTTGGTTTCTCAGCTATGCAGACTTTCATGTTTCCCGAAGGGGCAAATTTACGGATATTCAAAGCAGCAATCAAGAGAGAAAACCAATAGTTATCCCCAGTTTCGGGGAAATTGTGAATAACTTAGTCCCCGGATAAAAAATCCCGGCGGTATAAATCTTTCGGGATCAGTCATTCAAGCCGCCAGGCCGATCTTTGGCTTGTACAAAAGTTCATCTGCCAAAAGCCCCTGCTGAAATATGATTTATCAACATTTACCTAATTTCTGTTCGGAGTGTTTAACTATCTTTGTACTTTTGTATTATTAGGTAAAACAACATATGAAGCAAGAGGCAAGGCTAACAACAGAAGAGAAAGCTTTAAAGATAAATTTAACGGGTGATATTTACGGATGTTTCGCTGAAATCGGTGCAGGACAGGAAGTAGCAGCCAATTTTTTCAAGGCCGGGGGAAGCTCCGGCACGATCGCTTATACTCAATCCGCTTATGACATGAAGGTATCGGACGCCATGTATGGCCCGGCTAACCGCTATGTTTGCGAGGAGCGTTTGCTCACCATGCTCAACACCGAGTTTGAGACCATGAAATACCGTTTGCCGGAGAAATACAAAAGCTCCCGCTTCTTTGCTTTTTGTAACACCGTTGAGTCCCTCAACTACCATAAAACCAACCAGGGACAAGGCTGGGTGGGCGTTCGTTTCCAGAATAACCTCGGCGAAGCGCCAAACGATGTGATTCTGCATATCAAAATGCATGATAACAGTCACAAAGCCCAGCAGGAAGCCATCGGAATCCTGGGGGTAAACTTGCTTCACGCCTGTTATTTCCTGACGAACTCCATTGACGCCTTTTTTACAGGCCTGGTGCAGCGTCTCCCGCGCGAGCGCATGGAAATCGACATGATCCGCGTTTCGGGGCCTACGTTCGCCACCATCGACAACCGGATCATCGCCCTGCATCTCGTGAAACGCGGCCTGACAGACGCTACGATGTTCGACCTTTGCGGCAATGTCCTGCAGCCCACAACCGCTTTATACAAGAAAAATATCCTCCTGATGCGCGGACGTTTCCGCCCGGTAACCAAAGTCCACATCGATATGATCGAGCGCGGACGCGAACAATTTGCCAAGGAAAACGGCGTGAAGGAAGAAAACGTCCAGGTGATTTTCGAGCTGACACTCAAAGACCTTACCGCCGACGGAAAAATCTCCGTGCGCGACTTCGTTGACCGCGCCGAATTATTGGGATCCCTCGGTTACACCGTAATGATTTCCAATTACCTGAAACATTACAAAATGGTCGATTACCTCGCAACCATTGCCCGCGGGCAATTGCTGGGCGTGATCCTCGGGGTTTATAACCTGCACACCATTTTCGACGAGCGTTACTACGATAATCTTCCGGGCGGACTGCTCGAAGCATTCGGGCGCGGTTTCGGGCACAACATCAAAATGTTCGTTTACCCGGCCAACGATGTGGAAACCGGCGAACTCTACACCCTGGATAATTTCCGCATTCCGGCGCATCTGAGCGGCCTGAAAAAATACCTCATCGACAACAACAAGCTGGCTGCCATTACGGATTACGACAGCAAGCTGCTTCACATCCTTTCCGACGACGTGCTCTCCAAAATCAAGGCCGGCGCTGTTTCCTGGGAAGACGATGTGCCTTACGAAGTCGTGAAAGCCATCAAGTTCCTCGGTTTATTCGGCTACGTGAAAAAAGAGGATTCGGTTTCCTGCTAAGGACCGAACCACATCGAGCACATAGTTTTTTTGGACGCGAAGAGGCGCGAAGGTTTCACAAAGAGCGTGCAGCAATGATGCAAAGAACTCAATGTAATCAGATGCAGTAAGTTTTACCGCTACCGCAAAAGCACAGATGGGCGCAGAAAGAATATTTACCCTGCCGACTTTGCTTCCTTCAATTATTAATCCTTTGCGAACTTTGCGTCCGATCCATAACTTCACAACTCCTAACTACATAACTCATCGACTTTTATAAAATAATCCTATTTTTGTATGGATTAATTTTGTAGAGCTATGCCACACATCAAAAATGCGCTGATCCGTTTCCGGGTAATTGACCGCTGTATCCGCAATTCATACAAACCTTACCCAAGCAAGGAAGAACTGCGCAAGGCTTGTGAAGAAGCGCTTTTTGGAAGTGACGACGGCGCCAATATCTGCGATTCGACGATCGAAAAGGACATTTTTGCCATGCGCATGGAACACGATGCGCCGATCAAATACAGCAAAAAACACCACGGTTACTATTACGAAGATCCCGATTTTACAATCAACGATATCCCGCTGACGGAAAACGACCTCGAAGCCATCAAATTTGCAGCCAATACGCTCATGCAGTTTAAGGACGTGGAAATGTTCCGCCAGTTTGGCTTTGCGATTGACAAAATCTTCGACCGGGTGAATATCTCGAGTGACCCGCGCGAAAAAGACATTGCGCAGCTCGTGCAGTTCGAGACGGCCACTTCCGCCAAAGGAAACGATTACCTGGCCCCGCTGCTCGAAGGAATCCGCACCAAAAAAATCATGCAGTTCGATTACGAAAGTTACCAGAGCGGAAAACGGAAACCGCGCCGTGTGGTGCCGCTCCTGCTTAAAGAATACCGCAACCGCTGGTACCTGATTTCCTACGATTGCATCAAGGAAAACGTGATCACCTATGCCCTCGAGCGCATGGAAAACCTGGAAGATACCTCCGAGTTTTTTAACCAGAAGATCGACTTCGACGCCCAGAAATTTTTCCGCAACGCCATCGGGATCACCGCCAACGATTCCCTCCCGGAAAAAATCATCCTGAAAGCCGACAACATTTCCGCCAAGTATATTATTTCACAGCCTTTTCACCAGAGCCAACAAATCGTGAAGGAAGGTAAAAACAAAACCACCTTTTCGATTTACGTGATTGTTTCCGAGGAGCTGATCCGGGCTTTCCTGAGCTTTGGCGGTGAAATCGAAATCATCGAACCGGAATCCCTGCGCGACACCATGATCAAGCGCGTACTGGCACTCAAAACGAGTTATGACCTTTGATTTTAATGTGCTAATTTGCTAATGATTTAATATGCTAATGATAGAATAGTTCAATTAGCACATTAACATATTATGGTATTAGCACATTACTATTATTGCTTCGAATACTTGAGATTCAGGCGCTTTACCCCGTTGTAAAAGAAAATGATGCAAAAGAGCATAAGCACATGGCTCAGGTCATCGCGGTTCAGGTAACGGTGAATATTGATATTCAGTAAGAAAATAAACATGGACGGGAAAAGAATGAGGATACCGTACACGAAAAATTTCATTTCGATTTTGTCTTTCATCCAGAGGCGGAAAGCGATGTAGCCCGAATAAAGAATGTAGGTAATGATCACATCTATCGCCACAAAGATGAATTTCAGCAAAACCAGGCTCAACACCAGCAATACAATGGACTTGACCACCAGGAAAACATTCAGGAAACGGTAGGACGGATGATCGCGCCAGTAGTACAAAACACCTTTGCCGATGTAGTAGCCGGCCAGTGTGCCCAAAATCCAGGCAGGAATTTTACCGTACATCCCAAAATACTGGAAAAGTAAATGGCCCAAACCTCCCAAAATCATAGAAACTCCCAGGATCAGGTAAAACATCCGGAACGATTTTACAGGAGCGGAAGCAGACCATTTTGTACGGATCAAAACAAAGAAACAGAAAAAAGCCACCAGCCAGTTGGTCACAAGCGCCATGGGCTCCTGTAGCTTCAGCCCTCCTATAGAGAAGTGAATGATCTCAAAGTCAGTCATGGGCGCAAAATTATAAAAAAAAGCCGGAACCTCGGTAAATAAACTAATTTCCGTAATTTTGAAACGTGAAAATCCCTTCCAGATACCTCGAGCAGGCAGTTGACCAATTGGCCATTGTACCGGGCGTCGGGAAACGTACCGCCCTGCGCCTGGCGATCCATCTCCTGAAGCAAAAACCGGAAGTCATCGAGCAGTTTGCCCAGGTCTTCCTCGACTTGAAAAACAACATCAAAAAATGCAAATCCTGCGGGAACATTTCCGATGTGGAACTCTGTTCGATCTGTGCCAACCCCGCCCGGAACCAAAGCATGATCTGCGTCGTGGAAGACATCCGCGATGTGATCGCCATCGAGGAAACGGGTTCTTTCCAGGGCTTGTACCACATCCTGGGCGGGATTATTTCACCGATGGAAGGCATCGGACCGAATGACCTCAACATTCCTTCTTTGTTGACTAAAATTGAAAGCGGCACGGTGAAGGAAGTCATTTTTGCACTCAGCGCCACCATGGAGGGCGATACGACCAATTATTACCTATACAAAAAAATCCAGCCTTCGGGGATCGACGTCACCTGCCTTTCGCGCGGCGTTTCGATCGGCACCGAACTGCAATACGCCGATGGCATCACCCTCGGGAAATCGATTATTCACCGTTTACCGTTTAAGGTGTAGTGAATGAGTTAGCAGTTTCGGAGTTATGAGTTATAAATCCTTCCTGAATATAACAACTCCTAACTGAATAACTCCTAACTTAGCAACTCATGAATAAACCCTTACAAATATTAAGCGCATCGGCGGGTAGCGGGAAAACCTACAACCTGGTGCTGACCTATTTGAAGTTGGTTTTGAATGAAGAAGAACACCCCGACATTTTCAGCTCGATTATCGCGATGACCTTTACCAACAAGGCTGCCAGCGAAATGAAAACGCGGATCATTGATGCACTGAACCTCCTGGGAACGAACGATCCCGACAACAGCAAAGCAAAAACCTACCTCGAAGATATCAGCGAAAAACTCGGGATTCCAAAAGAAAAAATCCAGTTGAAAGCGCGCCTCGTACTGAAACAAATCTTACACCAGTACGAAAATTTCTCGGTGCTGACGATCGACAAGTTCAACCTGCGGCTCATCCGCTCGTTTTCGCGCGACCTGAACATCAACAATGATTTTCAGACAACCACAAACGAACAGGAAATCCTGAGCCGTCTCGTTGACCAGGTATTCAGCGAGATCAACAGCGAGCACCGGAAAACCCTGACGGAAATTGCCCTGAAATTGTCGCACGAACGCTTTGAAAGCGAAGGGAAATGGGATTTCAAACAGGATTTGAACGAATTTGTTTCCATCCTGCTGAAAGAACAAAACC
Organism: uncultured Flavobacteriales bacterium; assembly: GCA_966250255.1. Lineage (GTDB taxonomy): Bacteria > Bacteroidota > Bacteroidia > Flavobacteriales_D > Crocinitomicaceae > M2408. Next base: position 14,251 of record CBINGV010000045.1, read on the forward strand.
TGCCGATTATTGAACAAATTTTACAGGAAGATTTCAGCCTGGAGCGTTACCGGGCATTGAAAGCGGAGGCAGCCCGGCTGAAACAGCAGATCCAGCAAAAGGCAACGGAGCTGCATGCGCTTTTCTTTTCATCCGATTACAGCGCTTTTCCTGGCGGGGGAAATACCGTGAAAGCTTTTGAGAAACTGAAGGACGTATTTGCGGCCGGCAGCCCTTATGATTTGTTTTTTGCCAACCGCGAATACAAACTCATCGCCGAAGAAGGCAAAAACCCGCTCCCGGACGATATTCGCCAAAAAGGATTGGATTTTACGCAGTTTTACGAAAAACATGCGCTGGAATACCTGAAAATGACCAAATTCCTGGACCAGTATTTTTTCATCGCCCTGCTGAAGATCATTGCCCGGGAGTTGCAGCAATTCAAAAAAACAGAAAACGTCGTCCTCATTTCGGAGTTCAACAAACTTATTTCGGATTTGCTGAAGGACGAATACGCGCCTTACATTTACGAGCGCATCGGCAACCGCTACAAGCATTTCCTGCTGGACGAGTTCCAGGATACTTCACGTTTGCAATGGATCAACCTCATACCGCTTATCCACGAATCACTCGGAAAGGGACAGGACAACCTGATCGTGGGCGATCCCAAGCAATCCATTTACCGCTTCAAAAATGGCCTGGCGGAGCAATTTGTGGCCTTACCTCGGATCTACAACCCGGAACAAGACCCCAAACTGAATGAAAGCTCCCGCTTTTTTGACCAGATGGGCGAGCTGAAACCACTCACCCAGAACTGGCGCTCGAAAATGGAAATCGTGGAGTTTAACAACGCTTTTTTCAGCAGTTTTAAAAATCTTTTCCCGGAAATTATCGGCGATTTTTATACCGACATTACGCAAAATCCGAAAGGTGAGAGCGGCGCTTATGTCTATTTCGAATCCGAGCTGGACGCCAAAGCGGACCAATCGGCGAGTTTTGACGAAGAAAGCTCTGAAACGGAGGAAAACACCGCGGAAGATTTTCCTTTCCTGCTCCAATGGATCAACGAATGCCTGGCAGCCGGCTACGATTACGGGGACATGTGCATCCTGGATTATCAGAAAAAAAGCTGCAATGCCTATGCGAATTTCCTGAACCGGCAGGGAATTACCGTTGTTTCGACCGACAGCCTGCTCCTGGGCGCCGATCCGCAGGTGCGTTTGTTGGTCCAATACATCAGCTGGCGCAATAACCCATCCGCCGACAGCGAAGCGCGCCGTTTTGCGGAAATGTACCTCGATTACAAAACCGACAATGCGGTCAGCAGCTTTGAAAAATACTGGAAAAAACGCGATTACGAAGGGCGGGAATACATCATTTTCGATGCGGAGGATTTTGTGCAGCAGGAATTCGGCGGCGGCGAAAATTTCTTTTTCCATTTCGAAAACCTCTACCAATTGGTGCAGAAAGCCTATGCCCTGTTTGATTTTAACGAATTCAGCTCGCCCTACCTGAACCAGTTTTCGGATTATGTTTTCCTCTTTGACCAGAACTTCGGACCGGAGCTGAGCCTTTTTATCGACTTTTTTGAAAAAGAAGGCCAGAATACGCCGGTTGCCATCCCGGAAAATAAGGATGCGCTGAAGATCATGACGGGCCACAAATCCAAAGGACTGGAATTCCCGGTGGTGATGATTCCTTCCATGCGCTGGGAAATTCTCCGGAACCAAAGCAAATTCCTGCTGCGCGACGGCGAATACATTTTCTACACCCCGCTTTCCCAAAAGTCGCGCATCGAGGTGATCCGCCGGAAATACGAGGAAGAATTCAACCAGGCCACGCTGGATAAAGTGAACCTGAATTATGTGATGTTTACCCGCGCCCAGGACCGTTTGTATGTACGCAACGTGAGCCCGAAAGCAAAAAAATATGAAATCATCGCCCACCGCGTGCTACAAGAGTATGCCCCTTCTGGCGAAAACCGGATTGTACTCGAACGTGGCGAAAAACGCCCGAAAAAATTAAAGGAAAACGAAAACAGCGGCCAGGGCAAATTTTACCCGTCGACCGGTGGCGAGCAATTGTGGTTTCCCGAGATTTCGCTCCAGGACCGTGAATTACTCACGGCCGATGCCATCAGCGAGCAACGGCGCTTCGGCAGCCAGCTCCACGAAGCTTTATCGCTTGTGAACGAAACCGGTCAGCTGCCGAAAGTAATCGATGAGCTTGTGCTTAAAGGAAAAATGGAAGTCGAGCTCAGCGCCCGCATCCGGGAACAAGCCGAAACCATTCTCGCTTTTGCCCCTTACCGTGACTTATTCGAAGGCGCCCTTGAGATCCTGCGGGAACAGGATATTTTGCTTTCCGAAAGCGAAACAAAGCGGCCCGATGTCATTATCCGCAAGGAGGAAGAAACCATTATTCTCGATTACAAAACCGGCCTCGAAGAAGCCAAACACGCCAAACAGGTGAAAACCTACTGCAATACGCTCGCAGCTATGGGTTTCCCGCAGGTGAAGGGCCTGATTTTTTACACTTCTTCCCTCAAACTGATCGCGGTGAATGAATAACAGCTTT
>CBINGV010000046.1:0-16788 GCA_966250255.1 uncultured Flavobacteriales bacterium
CGAACGGAACAGAACTTCCTGACGGAACCGACCCAAGCGATCCATGTTCTTTCACGGCAGCGAGCGTTACTTTGGCTCAAAGCGGTGCCTGGTTAACAGCAGACTGCGACGGTGATGGCGTACCAAACGGAACGGAAACTATTGACGGAACGAACCCGGAAGATCCTTGTTCCCTGGTGTATACTAATATCAGCATGACACCTTCGGCCCAGTGGTCGGCAAGCGATTGCGACGGTGACGGTGTGCCAAATGGTACGGAAGTAAATGACGGGACCAGCCCGCTTGATCCTTGTAGCTTTGTGGAATCCAGCATCAGTTTAGCGGTTACATATACCGGCAGCTGTGGTGAGTTTGAGATCCCGGATGCCTTTACACCGGATGGGGATGGCATAAACGATGCCTTTGTGATCATTGGTCTTGAGAATTTCCCAAGTAACACACTCATCATTTACAACCGATGGGGGAATATTGTGTACGAAACGGTCAATTATCAGAACGATTGGAAAGGGATTTCCATCAGTAAACTGAACCTGGCCGGGGAAGACCTGCCTTCGGGAACTTATTTCTACCTTTTTGATACGCACGATGCATCGAAAGGAATCATCAAAGGTTATGTATACATTGAAAGATAACAAAAAGCGATCAGCTTTAATGCAATAAGATATGAAAAAGAAAGCTTTAATTATTTTCGGTTTCCTTGCCCTGGGAACTTCACTGAAAGCTCAGCAGGATCCGCAGTTTACCCAGTATTTTGACAATACGCTGTTTGTCAACCCGGCCTATGCGGGGAGTCGCAGCATGCTGAACGTAACAGCGATGCACCGCGAACAGTGGGTCGGTTTTGAGGGAAGGCCGAAATCCAGTACGCTGAGCGTGCATTCGCCTTTGAAATACGAATCATTGGGCGTAGGCTTGACAACTGTTGCTGATGAAATCGGGCCGGTGAAGCAAAACATGGTTTACGGAGATTTTTCTTACCGCCTGAAATTCAAACATGGCCGCAAGCTTGTGTTTGGGCTCAAGGGAGGCGTAAATATGATTAACATCGGGAAAACCGACCTGGAAACGATCAAGGACGGCGATCCGAAATTGTTGCTGAATGTCCGCAATAAAATCAACCCAAACTTTGGAACCGGTGTTTTTTACCACACCCCGGCTTTCTTTTTAGGGCTGAGCTGTCCGAAAATTCTGGAAAGAAGCTATGACGGAAGCTCAACCAATATGGAAAGAAGACATTATTACCTCGTAACAGGCGGTGTGTTCCGTTTGAACGACGAATGGAAACTTCGTCCGTCCGCCCAGGTGAAATTTACACAGGGAGCACCTGTCAGTGTTGATATGTCCATTGCCGGGATTTCGAACGAGAAATTCTGGATCGGTGCCATGTATCGCCTGGATGCTGCTTTTGGCGTTTTTGCCCAGTTCCAGGTATCCAACCAGTTTAAAATCGGCGTAGCTTCCGAATTTGGGACCCAGGAAATCCGCAAATACAATTACGGGACTTTTGAAGTCCTGTGTTCCTACGATTTCAATTTCAAAAAAGAGGGTATCCGTTCACCGCGTTATTTCTAATTTGTTTTTACAGACTAATGAAAAAAATACTTTTTATAGCCGTACTGTTTTTCACGACGATGGGATTTTCCCAGTCGGGGAAGCTGGAAAAGGCGGATAAACTTTACGACAAACTGGCTTACGCTTCGGCGGCTGAGCTTTACGAAGAACTTCTTAAGTCAGAGGTAGATTCACCGGCCATGCAATCCAAACTGGCCTATTGTTACCTGCAAATGGGAAAGATTGCCGAGTCGGAGAAAATATACGCGGAGGTGATTCAAACCGGTGCAAACCCAACACTTGATTATTATTACTATGCGCAAGTGCTGAAACAAAACGGCAAGTACCAGGAGTCTGATAAATGGATGAAAAAATACCACGAAATTGCCAAAAACGATTCACGCGGGATCGAATTCATTGAAAACGAAAACTACATCCAGAAGATCGAAAAAAGCGGGAACAAGTTCATTGTGAAAACGCTGGCGATCAATACGGAGAATGCTGATTTTGGCGGTTATGGAAGCGGAAAAAAAGCCTATTTCATTACCAACCGGGCTGATAATCCCCATGTTAAAAATACCTGGACCTGGAACAATGAGCGCTTTCTTGACTTGTACAGCGCCGACGTCCTGGATGATAAAGAGCTGGTGAACCCGAAAATTCACACGAAGCGCGTCAATACCCGTTTTCATGAAGGGCCTTTGTGTTTTAGCCCGGATGGGAAAAAGGTCTTTTTTACCCGGAATAATATCGCCGGAGGGAAAGAACGAAAGGATGAAAAAGGCATCCAGAACCTGAAATTGTATATTGCCGACGTGATCCAGGAAGGAATCTGGCTCAACGAGCGCGAGTTTGAATACAATTCGCGCGAATATTCCGTTGGGCATCCCAGTATCTCAGCGGATGGCAAAAGCTTGTATTTTGTTTCCGATATGCCGGGCGGACTTGGCGGGGCAGACATTTACCGGGTGGACATCCTGGAGAATAATGCTTTCGGAAAGCCGGAAAACCTGGGACCTGCGGTCGACACGGAAGGACAGGATATGTTTCCGTGGGTGAACAGCGAAAACCTCTTGTTTTTCTCTTCCGACGGTCACGTAGGCCTGGGTGGTCTTGATGTCTTTGTGGCCATTCCGTCTTCCCAACATAAATACGGCAAAATCCTGAATGTGGGCAAGCCGGTAAACAGTAACCGGGATGATTTTGCCTTTATTATGGATGCAGCTTCTCTTTCCGGTTATTTTTCCTCCAACCGTGACGGCGGAAAGGGGGGAGACGATATTTACGCCTATCGCCTCGAAAAGCCGTTTAAGGCCAGTCCGGCGGTGAAAGGCAAGGTGTTTGACCGCGAAAGCAAGCAAGTACTGGTAAATTCGCTGGTGGTACTGAAAGACGATGGAGGGAGCCCGATTGATTCTGTCTATACGGATGCAAACGGCGAATATGCTTTCGATCTCGAGGATGGAAGAACTTATACAATCGAACCTTCAGCGAAAGACTATTTTCCGCAAACAGCGCAGCTTACGGCAAAGCAGGACAATCCGGAGCAGACACTTGACCTGGGCCTCGAAAAGGACCCGGGATTGATGCTTTCCGTACTTGTAACGGACAAAGAAAGCGGCAAACCGCTTGAGGGCGTGCATGTGAAAATAACGGACCGCAAAAACAATCGCGAATTTGCAGATGGCACGACCACCGCTCCGGGTGATTTGACCAAAGCGCTGAAGGATAAAAAAGTAGGGGACAGCCTGACGTATACCATCCTGCTGGAAAAAGAAGGCTATATTTCCAAAACAACGACGGTCAGCCTGGTAGTTGAAGCAGCGGGAATCATTCGCATCAACCAATATGCGGACTTATCCATCGGTGTGGCTAAAGTAGGAACCGACCTGGCCAGCCTCATCGATATCAAACCGATTTATTTTGACCTGGGAAAATACTTTATTCGTGCGGATGCTGCGACCGAGCTGGATAAAATCGTGAAAGTGATGAACGAGTACCCGGCCATGGTCGTGGAATTAGGCTCTCACACGGATTGCCGCTCCAGCAAAGCCTTCAACCTGAAGCTTTCGGATAAGCGCGCCAAGGCTTCGGCGGCTTACATCAAAGCCCGGATTACAAACCCGGAACGCATTTATGGAAAAGGTTACGGTGAGTCCAGACTTAAAAACGGCTGTGCCTGTGAAGGTGCTGTAAAATCGACTTGTTCCGAAGCTGAGCACCAGGAAAACCGCCGGACTGAGTTTATCATTAAGAAAATGAAATAAAAACCCGCATAAGCACGATTCACAAAAAAATCCACTTCCTTTTTGGGGAGTGGATTTTTTATCAAATAAGCTTGGCTTGCAGTTGCGGACGAAGCAATTAAATCCGGTCGAGCACGTACAAAATGAGCTCGTCCATCTCTTTGGCATAGCCTTTGGAGAATTGCTGGTTCGGACGGTTGGCAATGCCCAGGCAAATGGTTGTTGCCTTATGCCCGAGGGCTTTCCCCAGGAAAAAGAGGGCGGAGCTTTCCATTTCAAAATTGTTGACTTTTAAGTCCTTGTGACGGAACGAGCCGAGTTTTTCATTCAGCTGCTCGGTTGCCAGGCTCAGGCGCAGCTTGCGGCCTTGTGGCGCATAAAAACCGCTGCTGGTTACGGTAATTCCCTCAAAGGTTTTTTCCGAGCGCATCTTCGCCAGCAGGCCCTCGTCGGCCGAAACAAAATAAGGCTTGATTTTGACCGGCAATTGCAAATGCTCGTCCAACAGCTCGTTCAATTGCTCTTCTTCGGAAGAAAGCGTGGCCTCGTAGAAATGCGCAATGTTGTCCAGTCCATAGGCATGAGCCGATAAAATGTAGGAATGAACCGGGATTTCCGGCTGCAAAATGCCGCAGGTACCGATCCGAACAAGGTTGAGTGAAGTGTGTTCCTTCCGGTCTTCGCGCGTTTCCAGGTCGATGTTTACCAGGGCATCCAGTTCGTTGATCGTAATGTCCAGGTTGTCCGTTCCGATGCCGGTTGACAGCGCCGAAATGCGTTTTCCTTTATACGTGCCGGTATGACAGGTAAACTCGCGGTGCTGCGACTGGTGTTCGATTTGATCAAAAAATTTGGAAATCATTCCAACGCGGTCCTGGTCGCCTACGAGGAGAATATTCGCAGCAATATCTTTGGGCGCCAGCCCCAGGTGGTAAACTTCACCATGCGCGTTCAATACGAGTTCAGATGCAGGATATTTCATAATTTAATGTGCTAATTATTTAATGTGCTAATTATTTAATGTGATAATATGCTAATAGGGTTAATGAGATAATGAATTAATGTGCTAATGATCGGGGTATTGGAAATAATTTGCAGATGCTAAACTAATTAGCACATTAGCATATTACCGCATTAACACATTAGTTTGCAACTGAGCCAAAAACCTTCACGAGGATATCCGTTACGCGGGCCATCGGGTCTTTGCGGATTTTGTTCTCCTCGATTTCCACCAGCTTGAATAAGCCGGTAATGGCGCGTTCCGTGATGTATTGATCGAGGTCCGGGTTGATTTTCTCTCCGCCGGTAAGGGTCATGGCCCCGTTGTATTTGCTGATGATCGGGTTCCAGTATTCCGTCAGCTTTACCTTCGAAATAGCTGCTTTTACTTTGGGTGTAAAAGCCTGGATCAATTGCGGGGTTGTTTTGTCCTTCAGAAATTTGGTGGCCGCCCCGTCACCGCCTTTCAGGATCGCAAATCCGTCCTGTACGCTCATATTCAGGATGGCGTCGCGGAAAATCGGCAGCGCTTCTTTCGTCGCTTCCTCGGCGGCGCGGTTCATGGTCATTTCGAATTTTTCAACCTGGGCGCTCCAGCCCCAGTCAATAGCTTTCTGGCGCACTTTCATCGCATCTTCCGGGAAAGGGATACGGATCAGGTCGTTTTTCCAGAAGCCGTCCGTAACGGAGCTCAGGTCAACCGAATTTTTGATCCCCACGTTCAGGGCTTCTTTCAAACCGGTAATTACTTCTTCGTTCGTCAGGGCGGGCTTGGTGTTCGTTGTCGTCATGTCCGTAGCAACGGAGCTCAGCACATCACAAGACGAGGCAGTCAGCAGGGCGGCGCTAAAAAGTGCGGAAGAAAGAAATAAACGTGTCATAAATTCGTATTTTTGTCAAAGATATAAAAGATTTAACAAGGCAAAATACAAAAAGCGTGCAAAATCATACTAAAACGATTCAAACTGAAAACCAGGCTATCCACGCTGAAATCATATCCATTGGAGACGAGTTACTGATCGGTCAGACGATCAATACCAATGCAGCCTGGCTGGGCTCGGCGCTTGCGCTTACGGGGATCCGTACCGCCCATGCGCAAACCATTTCCGATACGCAGGAAGCCATTGTGCAGGCCATTGACCTGGCTTTCGGGCGGAGTTCCCTGATTATTATGACCGGCGGCCTCGGCCCGACAAAGGACGATATTACCAAACAGGTCCTGTGTTCCTATTTCAATACCGGCCTTAAAATCAATGAAGCGGTGCTCGCCCGGATTGAAAGCTATTTTGCCGGGCGCAAACGCCCGATGCTGGAAGTGAACCGCCAGCAGGCCGCCCTGCCCGAAGCCTGCGAGGTGATTGATAACCTGCTTGGTACGGCTTCCGGGATGTGGTTCGAAAAGGAGGGGAAAATCCTGGTCAGCCTTCCGGGCGTACCGTATGAAATGAAGGGCATGATGGAAAACATCCTCCTGGACAAAATCAGGGCGTATTTCCAGCCTAATGCCCTTTATCACAAAACAATACTTACTACCGGTATGGGCGAGTCCTACCTGGCCGAAGAAATGAAAGACTGGGAAGAACGGATCCTTTCCGAGGGTTTTGGGCTGGCTTACCTGCCTTCCCCGGGATTGGTCAAGCTCCGGATCACCTCTTATAAAGGAAAACAGGATGCTGCGCATATCGAAACTTATTGCAAGGAGCTCCGTGAACGGCTTCCATATCATGTTTTCGGAGAAGGGGACGAAAGCCTGGCGGAAGTGATCGGCCGTCTGCTGGTAGAAAGCGGTCAAAGCCTTGCCACCGTGGAAAGCTGTACAGCCGGCGGAATTGCCAGTGACCTGGTGAGCGCTTCCGGTTCATCGGCCTACCTGAAAGGCGGTTTGGTGACCTACAGCGAAGAAATGAAGAGTCAGCTGGCCGGTGTCCCGGCTGAAACCATCGAACGCTACGGCGTGGTATCGCAGGAAACGGCAGAAGCGATGGCTATAGGAGGCAGGGAACGCCTGCAAAGCGATTACTGTATTTCCTGTACGGGCTACGCCGGCCCGGACGGGGGAGATGCACAAAACCCGGTAGGCACCATCTGGATCGCCCTGGCAACGCCTTCAGGCATCGTTTCCAAAAAACTGAACCTCGGCGACAGCCGCGACCGGAACATCAAAATGACGGTTTATGCCGCCCTGAATTTGTTGCGATTTACCCTGGTGCAGGACAAAAAACAAAAAAGTTAAAAAAAAGTCTTGCATAATTCAGGAAATCTTCTTTACTTTGCACCCGCTTTAAGAATAAGGTTTTTAAAATAATAGAAAAATGTCACGAGTTTGTCAAATCACAGGTAAGTCTGTCATGGTTGGAAACAACGTTTCCCACTCCAATAGAAAAACAAAAAGAAAATTCTACCCGAATCTGGTAACCAAGAAGTTCTACATTCCGGAAGAAGATTCTTACATCACATTGAAAATTTCGACTTCCGCTTTGAGAACAATCAACAAAAACGGAATTTCAGCTTGCCTGAAAGAAGCTCGCGAAAAAGGATATTTAAAGTAAATTGTTGAATGATGAATTATGAATGTTGAATGCATTCATTGTTCAACATTCATCACTCATAATTATTATAAGAGATGGCAAAGAAAGCAAAAGGAAACAGAATCCAGGTTATTTTGGAGTGCACTGAGCACAAGGAATCAGGTATGGCTGGAACTTCCCGTTACATCACTACCAAGAACAGAAAAAATACTCCGGAGCGTTTGGAGATCAAAAAATTTAACCCTGTTCTGAAGCGTGTAACTGTTCACAAAGAAATTAAGTAATCCGCCCCGGCAGTTTTAAAAAGAAAAAGAAATGGCAAAGAAAGTAGTAGCATCCTTACAGAAAGGTGGAGGAAAAGAGCACACGAAAGTAATTAAAATGGTAAAATCTGAGAAATCAGGCGCTTACACATTCAAAGAAGAAATCGTTCACAACGATAAAGTGAAGGATTGGTTTGCTAAAAACTAACTAAAAATTTTATATATTTGACCCGGTTGGATTGATGACAACCGGGTTTTTTTATTCCTAAAACTGTTATAATGAAAAAGAAAGTGTATTTATTGCTTGCGGTTTTGGCACTTGCATCCTGTTTTAAGCAGGCAAAAAAAAATGATGAGATCGCAGGTGATTGGAAAATTGTCCAGATAGCAGAGAAAGGAGATACGATTGACGTCATATCCCCTGTGGAAGGGGAGATCCATTTTGATGCCGCTAAACGCAGAAAAGGAGAAGGTTATATCCTGACGAAAAGCCCGGGTGAGGAAGTAAAAACGTCCTTCACCTACAAAATAAACATTTCAAATGCGATCATTATGTATAGAGATGGGGATAAAGACGATAAAGATCATTTTGACGAAGCGACTGTCAGCGGCAATACCCTGATGCTTACCACAAGCGGCGGCTTTTGGAAATGTGAAAAAAAATAACACCAACATAAACCTGTAACAATCATATCTGCATGGCATTTTTCGGATTATTCTCTAAGGAAAAAAAAGAAACGCTCAATAAAGGACTGGAAAAAACCAAGGAAAGCTTTTTTTCAAAGCTCACCCGTTCCATCGTCGGTAAATCCAAAGTAGACGCCGAAGTATTGGATGAACTGGAAGAAGTGCTCATTACCTCCGATGTAGGCGTTGAAACAACCCTCAAAATCATCGAGAGTATTGAGCAGCGCGTTTCCCGCGACAAAGTCCTGAATACTTCCGAGCTGAACACGGTGCTGAAAGAAGAGATCATTGCCCTGCTGGCTGAAAACGACCAGGATGTGCTCGCTGAAAATTTCGAATACAAAAACAAGCCCCATGTGATCATGGTGGTGGGTGTAAATGGGGTAGGGAAGACGACCACCATTGGCAAGCTGGCCAACCAGCTCAAGGCCCAGGGGCTCAAAGTGGTTTTGGGTGCCGCGGATACTTTCCGTGCAGCAGCGGTCGATCAGCTCATTATCTGGTCCGAGCGCGTCGGTGTGCCGATTGTACAGCAGGGAATGGGAGCCGATCCGGCTTCGGTGGCTTTCGATACCTTGCAATCCGCCAAAGCGCAGGATGCCGATGTGGTGATCATTGATACGGCCGGGCGTTTGCATAATAAAGTCAATTTGATGGCTGAATTGAGCAAAATCCGCCGGGTGATGGAAAAAGTGATCCCGGATGCGCCGCATGAAGTCTTGCTTGTGCTTGATGGCTCTACGGGGCAAAATGCTTATGAGCAGGCGAAACAATTTGCGCTCGCTACCCAGATCAATGCCCTGGCGATTACCAAGCTTGACGGTACGGCCAAAGGGGGCGTTGTGATCGGGATTTCCGACCAGATGCAAATCCCGGTGAAATACATCGGCGTGGGTGAAGGAATCAACGATCTGCAGTTTTTTGTCAAAGAAGAATTTGTTGACTCCCTTTTTAGTTAAAAAACTTTTTCTGATTGGTTATTAACAGTTTATTTTAATATGTTGTAAAAAAAAGTGGTATAAATCGATTTTTTTGTTATATATTTATCCCGCAAAAACTATTAAAATAAACTCTATGAGAAAAATTTACGGGTGCTTATTCTTAGCGCTTTTCTCCAAATCATTGGTTTTTTCGCAGGTTAATACCCAAATTAACCAGCTCGAAAGTCCTTCGACACAGGAAGAGTGTCGCGCTAATCAGCTGCATGAACGATTGATGCAAACTGATCCTGCTTATGTACAACGCAGAACCCAGATCGAAGCCCAGTATGAGGCAGTTCTCCGCAGCGGTGCAGTTAACAAAACAACCTACACCATTCCGGTGGTGGTACACGTAATCCATACCGGCCAGGCCGTGGGAGTAGGTGCCAACATCTCGGATGCACAGATCCAGAGTGCGATCGATAACCTGAATGATGCGTATTCCAACACATCAACAGCACATACAACGTATACCGGTGCAAACACGAATATCCAGTTCTGTTTGGCCCAGCGTGACCCGAGCGGCAACCCGACAACGGGTATTGTACGTGTAGACGGTTCCGGCGTTACCCAGTATTCTTCCAAAGGGATCTGTGATGCCGGCGGTGGAACGGGAACAGACAACGAAGTGGCGGTAAAAGCCCTCAGCAAGTGGGACAATACCAAGTATTACAACTTCTGGATCGTTACCGAGATCAACGACAACAACGCAGGTGCCGGAACACAGGGTTATGCTTATTTCCCGGGTGCAGGCGCTTCGCTTGACGGGGCGGTTATGATGTACAACTCTTTCGGATATGACCCGGACGCATCTTTGGGCTACAACCTGAAAAACTATACGAACCGTAACGTAACAGCGGTGCACGAGGTGGGCCACGCCCTCAACCTGTACCACACCTTCCAGGGTGACGGAACCGGTTCAACCTGTCCAACGGATGCCGTTTGCGGTACTTCCGGTGACTGTGTGGGAGATACTCCGCGCCACAAGCGTTCCACCAGCTCCTGTGTAAGTGACGCTACTGCGAATGCCTGTCAGGGAGGAACAACTGCCGGTGACTACCAGCACAACTTTATGGACTATTCTTCCGATGATTGTCAAACGGAATTTACAGCGGGGCAGATTACCCGTATGAATGCGGTGATGACCGGTACACGTTCGAGCTTGGCCTCTTCCGACGGTTGTAACCCGGTTTATACCCGTGACGTTGGTGTACAGCAGATCCTGACCCCGAATTCAACGACCTGCGGAACGAGCTTTACGCCGGAAGTGCGCGTGAAGAACTACGGTTCCGGTACAATTACTTCCTTTACGGTAAATTATGACCTTGATGGAGGCACCAACCAGACTTACAACTGGACAGGTACTTTAACTTCCGGTTCAACAGTTGACATTCCGCTCTCGGTTATGAATACAACAGCCGGTTCGCATACATTCAATGCTTCCACGACTGTTCCGAACGGTTTGGCGGATGAATATGCATCAAATGATGACGAAGATTATACCTTCACGATTATCGGTACACCTCCTACGGCGGCAATCTGCTCCCCGACGACTACCGACATGGGGAATTTCGGTACGGGAATCGACCGTGTTCAGTTCAACACGATTGATAACGCCCACACGGATGACGATAACGACGGACTTCATGATTTTACCTGTACGATCAATACAACGGTGTCTACGAACACAGGATACAACCTGACGGTAACAACCCAGGATAATGAATATGTGATCGCTTACATCGATTACGATGACGATGGTAACTTTGAGGCAGGCGAGCTTGTCTTGGACCACCGCAATTCCAATGCAGGAACTTCCCACTCCGTAACCGTAAATATCCCGCAATACCCGGAAGTAACAGGAAAACTGATCCGTATGCGTATCAAATCCAATTACAACTCCATGTCGAGTGATATTTGTGTGGATAGTGATTACGGGGAATTTGAAGATTACAGTATCTACATCACGACTCCTCCATGTGTGGCTCCGACATTGAACTCCAGTCCGTCTGACCTCGTTGGCTGTGATCCGGTAACAGGAACTTTTACCTGCAGCGTAACCGGCCCGTCTTTAACTTACCAATGGCAGGTAGATACGGGAACAGGCTTTAATAACGTGAGCAATGGCGGTATTTATTCCGGTGCAACAAGCAATACGCTGACCATTACGGCAGCAAACAACAGCTACAGCGGTTATATGTACAGATGTTATATCAGCAACCCTTGCGGGAATGTAACATCCAATGCAGCAACGCTCAGATCGTATGTTTCTCCGACCAATGCTTGTTCCGTGACCACATCAAACACCGGTAACTTCGGTACGGGGATTATTCGTTTTCAGTTCAACGGAATTGACAGGGTACACAACGATAACATCAATGACGGTACACAAAACTTTACCTGTACAGACAAAACTTCCGTAACGGCAGGCAGCAGCTATGCCTTTACCATTACAGGTGCGGGAACTAACCCGGAATATGCCCGTATCTATATTGATTTCAACGATGACGGCGATTTTGCCGATGCAGGCGAAAGTGTTTTCACAAATACAACCACCAGACAGGCTTCCCACACCGGGAACATCGCGATCCCATCATCAGGTTATGTAGCCGGTAAGATCCTGCGTATGCGCGTTATGACGGATTACGCTACATTTGCTTCCGGATGTCCCGGATCCTTAGTTTACGGTGAAGTGGAAGATTATGGAATTACCATTGTAACTCCGCCAACAATTACAACTTCAGCAGGAGCTTCACGCTGTACGGCAGGAACACTTAGTCTTTCTGCAAGTGCAAGTACCGGTTTCGTAAAATGGTATGATGCGTCTACGGGTGGTAACCTGGTTGGTGCAGGAACGTCTTTCACGACTCCAAGTCTTGCAACTACCACGACTTATTATGCGGAAGCAATAGACGGGGCTTTGATTTCTGCCAGCAGAACGGCAGTTATTGCAGCGGTAATCCCGAATACCCAGATCCGCAGCTACGACTGCGGCAGAACATCCATGGATTTCACCGAGAAAATCTACTGTGATCCGGTTTCCGGCGCCAACGGTTACCGTTTTGAAGTATTCGACGGAACAAACACCTACGAAATTGATCGTACGGTGCGTTATTTCTACCTAACGCAGATCCCGGGCAATGCCTATAACAAAACATATACCATCCGTGTGAAAGCACAAACGGGAGGTTACTACGGTTGCTACGGTTCTTCCTGTAACGTGATGACAGCCCGTCCGAGAACAAAGGTAGGTGTTGCCCAGTGCGGTGTTATGCTTGCTGCCATCGATACCCGCATTTTTGCTGAAACCCGTCCGGATGCAACCGGATACCGTTTCAAAGTGCTCCGTAACGGTGCCAACGTACAGATTGTTGATAAAACAGAAAATGTATTCCGTTTGACAGACCTTCCTTCGTATAACTACAACACTACATATACCGTTTATGTGGCTTACGAGGCAGATGGCATGTGGGGACTTTACGGAGCTGGCTGCGATGTAACAACACCGGCTGCACCGGCGACCCAGGTACAGGCTTCCCAGTGTGGTACAACCCTCGCAACAACAACGGCTGCGGATAAGATCTACGCCAATAATGTATACCTCGCAACGGATTACCGTTTCGAAGTGACTTACGGCGGAAATACGCAGGTGATCGACCGTACAGCGCGTTATTTCTACATCACGCAGTACAGCGGATGGCAGCACAACCGTACGTACAGCATCCGTGTGGCTGCTAAAGTGAACGGCAGCTGGACAAGCTACGGAGCGGCTTGTAACGTAACGACTCCGGCGAGCGGTATGATGCAGGACGACAATGTGTACGAAATGACCGAAGACCTGATGGGCGACCTGAGCCTCGAAGCTTACCCGAACCCGAACAGCGGTAACTTTGTGGTGAGCAGCAGTCATGAAGGAACCTTCAACGTGATCAACGAGCTGGGTCAATTGATGCAGCGCGTTCAAATTACGAAAGAAGGCGGTTTTGAAGCACGCGTTGAAGGATTGGAGAACGGGGTTTACTTCGTGACCGGTACGATCAACGGTGAAGTCATTACGAAAAAAGTAATGGTACTGAAATAAATTTGAACTTCACATAAATTAAAGAGGGGCGGAACTTTTGGTTTCGCCCTTTTTTTGTTTGGCATATTATGATAAGGCAGGTATGCTTGAGGGGAAACTTGCTGAGAATGCATTTCAATTTAACATCATGTAAATAGGCTCTCCATAGGCTTTAAATAGCGAGTCGATAGGGAGTAGATAGGGAGGGAGTACGGGGGAGCTAGCCTGTTAAAAAAATAAAGATCCGAGAAGCTTTGGGGTGAGCGCATTTGTTGCTCGTTTTTAGGGGTTTATATATCAAAAAAATCGATTTAATACGTATAAATACGTTGACTGTCGAAAAAGAGTGCGCTTAATTCGTTAAAAATTTAATTCTTATCGAAAAAAATGTTAAAATTGCATAGAACTATGCTCAACTCTATGAAAACAAAATTCCTCCTTTTTGTCACCTTGTTTATTTCCCAGGCTTTTCATGCCCAGGTGATCCGTTGTTATACAGATGAAAACAATGCCCGTTTGCGCCAGGAACATCCTGAAATGGAAACCGAAGACCAATTCGAACAATGGCTCAATGAAGAAATTGAACAGCGCATCCATGATTCTACTGCGCGGATCGTGGGCGGCGTTTACCAAATCCCGGTTGTGGTCCATGTAGTCCATAATAACGGGGAATCCATCGGTTCGGGAAGAAACATTTCCTACGCAGCGATCAAATCACAGATTGATGTGTTGAACGAAGATTTCCGGAAAATCCAGTATACGGCCGGTTACAATACGAACCCGGTGGGTGCGGATACGGAAATCGAATTTGTGCTGGCCAAGCGCCGCCCGGACGGATCCGCCTTTCCTTCGGAAGAGGGCGTTAACCGGATCAACCGCTCTACTGCCGGCTTTACGGCACCACCTTACGCTTCGTCCTACATCGACGCGACGATCAAAACGTATACTTATAACAACGGCGTGGCGACAGCTACCCGCGGCTGGACGCCGGACAAATACCTGAACATCTGGGTGTGCGAGGTCGGCAATAACATCCTGGGGTACGCCCAGTTCCCCCAATCGCCGCTGGGTGGAATGGGCTGCGGTGTGGCTACAACGGCAACGGACGGTGTTGTGTTCACTTACTATTCGATCGGGAAAAGCTCCGTAACCGGTTTTTCGGGCCAATACAACGAGGGCCGCACGGCTACGCACGAAATCGGGCACTGGCTCGGTTTGCGCCACCTCTGGGGCGATGCTTCCGGCTGTACGGGAAATGACTATTGCAACGATACCCCGGTTGCAGCTGCGGCTAACTTCAACTGTCCGACGGGAACGAATTCCTGTACGTCCAACCCGGGCGATGACATGATTGAGAATTACATGGACTATACGGATGACATCTGTATGAACATTTTTACCTACGACCAAAAGACCCGGATGCGGACCGTACTCGAAAGTACCCCGCTGCGCCAGAGCCTGATCAATTCCGATGCCTGTGTGGCACCGAATACCAATGACGTATCGGTCATAGATGTCACCAGCCCGATCGGGGACAACTGTGCCGGCTCAATTACGCCGAAAGTACAGATCAAGAACCGTGGAACGGGTACCCTGACTTCGGCTACGATCAATTACCAGGTGGACAACGGAACGGTAACGACTTTCAGCTACAGCGGCTCCCTGGCTTCCGGGGCAACGGCAACGGTTACTTTGCCGGCTTTCACTTCTTACCTGGGGAACCACACCTTTAAAGCCTATACGACTTTGCCGAATGGCGCTGCGGATCCCGAGCCGGATTACGATACGGTTCAGATCAGCTTTATGGTTTCCAAGGGCCTGAACGCACCTTATACGCAGGATTTTGAAAGCGATGTTTTCCCACCGGACCTGAAGTGGGTGGTGGACAATGCCAATGTAGACTGCTACGAATGGATCGGGGGCTCGGCTACCTCCATCAGCGGAACATTGGACAACAATGCCGCTTTATTCCCGGGCTTTGGCAATACATCGGCCAGCACGGATAACCTCGTGACCCCGATTTTCATCCTGCCGTGTAATGCCAGTGCGGCGAATATCCAGTTTGATGTGGCTTACCGCCGCCGGAACACAACACCGTCCAACTACGAGCGCCTGTATATCGAAATTTCAGAGGATTGCGGCACGAGCTGGAACTCCACGCCGATTTACGATAAAACGGGGACTGCGCTGCAGGTTTTGACAAATACGCTGACTTCGTATTATATTCCTTCCGGAACAACGGACTGGAGGACGGAAACCGTAAACCTCGCTTCCTACATCGGCGCCAGCTCAAAAAACATCAAGTTCCGTTTCCGGGCAGTGGCTGCCAACGGGAACAACATCTACATTGATAATTTTAAATACAACGCCACCTTCCCGGCTGAAGCGACTGTGAAAGAAAACAGCCTGGAAGTGCTTGACGGGGGAGGGATCGATTTCGGCCTGGTGAACGTTGGCGGGAGCACGACCAAAACCTTTACCGTTTCCAATGACGGAAGCAGTGACCTGACATTGACTTTGCCGCTTTCCCTGACAGGAACGAGTTTTGCGGTGGTGAATAACCAGCTGACAGCAACGATTGCTGCCGGAACAAGCAAAACTTTTGATGTGACTTTTTCGCCTACGGCTGCCAGCGCTTATTCCGAAACGCTCAGCATCACCACAAATGATTGCGACGAGGGTGTTTATGACTTCCTGCTGATCGGTACCGGAAATGTGAGCGCGCCGGTGTCTAATTTTTATGCCAATATGACGCAGACCTGTACCGGCGCTTCCATCCAGTTTACAAGCACTTCGACGAATGCTACCGGTTATTCCTGGAATTTTGGTTCAAATGCCATTCCGCAAACGTCCACGGAGCAGAACCCGACGGTGCAGTTTACAACGAACGGAACCCATACCGTGAGCCTCACGGCGAGCAGCATTTACGGGAACGATACCGAAAGCAAAACGGATTACATTACCACGCTGAATGCCGTCAGCACGGCGCTGCCTTTCAATGAGGGCTTCGGTTCGGCGACTTTTCCACCAACGAACTGGTCGATTGTGAACAATAATGCTTCCACGAGCTGGGTGCGTTCGGCAACGGTCGGTTTGGCGCCAACAGCCGGAAACTCCATCATGTTTAACAACTTTGCCGTGGATGATACGGATGATGACCAGATTCGTATGCCGGGCATGAATTTCACCAATTATGCGACTACCCAGCTGACTTTTGATGTGGCCTATGCCCCGCGCAGCACGACTGCTTTCGATGGACTGGAAGTGCTCGTTTCGACAGACTGCGGGCGCAGCTTCAGCAGCGTGTATGTCAAAGCGAATACCGTATTGGCTACCCGCACGGCAACGACCTCGGCGCGGCTGCCGGCAGTGATGTTGTAGCAAGCCTCGCTGGCCTTGATCCGCTCCGCCACCGGCCGCATCGCGGTGCGATCGTAGTGCTTGTCGCTGAGCAGCATCACGTTCGCCATGTCG
>CBINGV010000047.1:0-16643 GCA_966250255.1 uncultured Flavobacteriales bacterium
CACCCGACGCGCGCGCGGCTCGACGAGGCGCAGCCCGACGCGCGCCATCCCGAACAAGCCGCAAAGCTCCATCGCCGTTGGTTTTGAATACCTGGCCAAACAGGAAATCAACGTCTTCGCATCCACCGGGAACACCGGCGCGATGCTTGTGGGCGCAATCTACAAAATCAACACCATCCCGGGAATTATCCGCCCGTGTATCACCTCCGTCCTGCCAACCATCACCGGCGGGAATTCCATTTTGCTGGATGTCGGCTCCAATGCCGATTGCAAAGCCGATGTGCTCTACCAGTTTGGAGTTTTAGGTTCCCTTTACGCCAAAAACGTTTACGGAATCGAAAACCCCCGGGTCGGTTTGCTCAACATCGGGGAGGAAGAAACGAAAGGAAACCTGCTGACCCTGGCTACACATAAGCTGCTCAAGGAGTCGGACGACATCAATTTCATCGGCAACGTAGAAGGACGCGACATCTTCACCGGTTACGCCGATGTGATCGTGTGCGACGGGTTTACCGGCAACGTGGTTTTGAAAGAAGCGGAAGGCATTTACACCCTCATGAAGAAGCGTGGCATCAAAGACGAGTACTTTGACCGCTTCAACTATGAGAATTACGGAGGAACACCCATCCTGGGCGTCAAAGGCAATGTGATCATCGGGCACGGAATTTCCAACGACAGGGCCGTGAAAAGCATGATCATGCACAGCTATGAAGTCGCCAAATCAGGACTGGCAACGAAAGTGAACGAAGCATTTAATTAAGATAAAAATGGGCAAAATTACAGCAGCAATCACCGCGGTACAGGGATATTTACCAAAAGATATCGTAACCAACCATGACCTGGCGAAAATTGTGGACACCACCGACGAGTGGATCACAACCCGCACCGGGATTTCCGAGAGAAGGATCATGAAAGAGGGGGCTTCCTCCGACATGGCTGCTGAAGCGGTAAAAGAATTACTGGCAAAAAAAGGGATTGATCCCCTCGACATTGAGCTGGTGGTCCTCGCTACCGTAACGCCTGATTATCCTTTCCCAAGCACAGCCAACGTGGTGTGTGACAAGGTGGGGATGACCAATGCCTGGGGCTACGACCTCATTGCCGCTTGTTCCGGCTTTATTTACGCTTTACAGACCGGCGCGAAATTCATCGAGTCCGGTACCCATAAAAAAGTACTCGTAATCGGGGTGGACAAAATGAGCTCCATCCTTGACTACCAGGACCGCACTACCTGTGTGATTTTTGGTGACGGGGCCGGTGTGGTGCTGCTTGAGCCAAACGAAGAAGGCCTTGGTGTACAGGATGCGATCCTGCGCAGCGACGGTTCCGGCAGAAAATACTTAATCCAGCCTGCGGGAGGATCGGCCATGCCGCCATCCCTCCAAACCGTCGAAGAGCGTTTGCACTTCGTGAAGCAGGAAGGAAAAACCGTGTTCAAATTCGCAGTGACCAACATGGCGGAGGTTTCGGCCGAAATCATGGAAAAAAACAATCTGAAAAGCGAAGACGTGGATTGGCTGGTACCTCACCAGGCAAACCTCCGTATCATTGACGCCACGGCCGAACGCATGGGCCTGCCGAAAGAAAAAGTCATGATCAACATCCAGAAATACGGGAATACCACTGCGGGAACCCTGCCTTTGTGCCTCTGGGACTGGGAAAAACAACTGAAAAAAGGAGATAACCTCATTTTGTCTGCATTCGGAGGTGGCTTCACCTGGGGTGCGGTTTATTTGAAATGGGCGTACAATTCTTAAAAATATTTATAAATTTACTCACGAAAACTAAGAATTATGAATCTAAACGAAATCCAGGACCTCATTAAGTTTGTCTCCAAATCAGGGGTAAGCGAAGTCGAAATCGAAAGAAAAGATTTTAAAATCACGATAAAGGCAGAAAAAACCAAAACCGAGCAAATCGTAGTTCAGGCTGCTCCGCAAGTGGTACAAGCTGCGCCGGCCCCTGTTGCCGCTGCACCCGCACCGGTTGCTGCCGCTCCGGCCCCAGCCGCTGCTGCTCCTGCTGCGGATGACTCCAAACTGGTAACGATCAAATCACCTATGATCGGTACGTTCTACCGCTCTTCTTCCCCGGACAAAGACCCGTTTGTACAGGTAGGAGACAGCGTTCAGAAAGGTTCTGCGGTGTGCATCATCGAAGCCATGAAACTCTTCAACGAAATCGAATCCGAAATTTCCGGTAAGATCGTGAAAGTGCTGGTGGACGATGCTTCCCCGGTGGAGTATGACCAACCTTTGTTCCTGGTAGACCCTAGTTAATTGTCATTCGTAGATTTGAAAATTCGTAGATGTGAAGATTGATTCTGTTCTACGAATTTACGAGTATCCGCCCTGGCGGAGGAATCTACGAATAATTTAATTTCTCAAATTAAATTCTATGTTTAAAAAGATATTAATTGCCAACCGCGGGGAAATCGCTTTGCGTGTGATCCGTACCTGTAAGGAAATGGGGATTAAAACGGTAGCGGTTTATTCGACTGCCGATAAAGACAGTTTGCCGGTGCGTTTTGCCGACGAGGCCGTATGTATCGGTCCGGCCGTGAGTGCCAAATCCTACTTGTCCATCCCGAACATCATCGCTGCGGCTGAAATTACCAATGCCGACGCCATTCACCCGGGTTACGGCTTCCTGTCCGAAAACGAAAAATTCTCGGCCATCTGCCAGAAGCACGGCATCAAATTCATCGGTGCCCTGCCGGAGCAGATTGCTTCCATGGGGGACAAGGCGACTGCCAAAGCAACGATGATTGCTGCAGGTGTACCATGCATCCCGGGCTCAAAAGGTTTGCTGAAAGACCTCGATGATGCCCGCGAGCAGGCCAAAAAAATCGTTTACCCGGTGATCATGAAAGCGACAGCCGGAGGAGGCGGTAAAGGAATGCGCATCGTATGGAAAGAAGAAGATCTTGAATCCGCCTGGGATTCCGCACGCCAGGAAGCTGCAGCAGCTTTCGGTAACGACGGGATCTACATGGAAAAATACATCGAAGAGCCACGTCACATCGAAATCCAGATTGCCGGCGACCAGTATGGAAATGCCTGTCACCTTTCCGAGCGTGACTGTTCCATCCAGCGCCGTCACCAGAAACTGGTGGAAGAAACACCTTCTCCATTCATGACGGAAGAGCTCCGCAACCGCATGGGCGAGGCTGCCATCAAGGCAACCAAAGCCGTAAATTACGAAGGCGTGGGAACGGTGGAATTCCTCGTGGATAAAAACCGCGACTTCTATTTCATGGAAATGAACACGCGTATCCAGGTGGAGCACACCATCACCGAAGAAGTAATCGATTACGACCTGATCAAAGAACAGATCAAAATTGCTGCCGGTGAGAAAATCTCCGGGAAAAATTACTTCCCGCACCTGCACGCGATCCAATGCCGCATCAACGCCGAAGACCCGTATGCTGATTTCCGTCCGTCACCTGGCAAAATCACGAGCTACCACTCTCCGGGCGGCCACGGGGTGCGCATCGATACCCACGCGTATGCCGGGTACACGATTCCGCCGAACTACGATTCCATGATCTCCAAGCTGATTGTGGTAGCGCAAACCCGCGAGGAAGCGATCCTCAAAATGAAACGCGCGCTTGACGAGTACATCATCGAAGGAATCAAAACCACCATCCCGTTCCACCAGAAACTGATGGAAAACGAAGATTTCTGCAAAGGAAACTTCACCACCAAGTTCATGGAAACGTTTGAATTCTAAAAAGAAGAATTTTTTATAAATTATTAAGAACCGCAACTTCGCAAGAGCTTGCGGTTTTTTTATTTTTGGAACATGAAAAAACACTTCCTTTTCCTGCTTCTTTTTCTTGCCGGCCTGGCCTCGGCTCAAAACACGAACGACTACCATTATACGCTTGAGCCGGTTTTAACGGGCGAAAAAGCCTATTTCAACATAAGCATCCGCTACGAGTCCACTGGGAACGAAAGCTTCTTCCAGCTGCCAAGGATCTGGGGGAGCCAGCCCAAACCGGACTTTATCCGCCTGGATACGATCATCGGGGCGGTCAAAGTGGCCCAGAAAGACGAATACACACTGAAACTGAAGCATAAGAACAAAAAAAAGGTAGAGCTGCGCTACCGGGTGTATAACGCGATCAGCGACAGTATTCCCGGCCGGGGCGAAGAGTATGTGCCGGCCATCACCGGAACTTATTTCAGTCTGTTTTCGAATTCCGTTTTTTTTATTCCGCGCAGCGAATCAGGGAATTATAATTTTTTCATCGATTGGATCAATTACCCGGCGGCATACCGGCAGCAACCCCTGACGAGCTTTGGCCCCGGGCTGAAACAGCAACTGCTCCGTGTGTGGGGGAAAGACCTGCAGAACATGGTGATGGTGGGTGGTGATTACCGCTTATACCGCGATCAAAGCGCTAGGGGGAAAGTGACCGATTTTGCCATCCGCGGGAAGTGGGATTTTACCGACTCGGCGATGTTCCGGTTCGTGGCCTCTACCATGGAACAGCAGCACAACTTCTGGAATGATCATGCGACCGAAAGCTACCTTGTCACCATGTCGGCGGCGACCTACGGCAGCGAGGACGAAATGTCCTACACCGGAACGGGGCTGCACAACTCCTTTGCGGTTATTGCCCTCTGCAACAAGAGGACGCAGGTGGAAAGCCTGGCTTATTTGTACCACCATGAGCTGATGCACCACTGGATCGGGCACCGGATCGAAAATGCGGCCAACGAGGAGTTATCTTACTGGTTTTCGGAGGGCTTTACCGATTATTTTGCGCGCCGCAACATGTTCGAATCAGGCTTACTGACGGAGCGGGAATACCTTTCGGTGCTGGATTCTGTCTTTGCGCTGCATTATAACCATCCCCTGGCTGAATCGCATAACGACAGCATCCGGGTGCATTTCTGGGACGATCCTTTTTACGGGAAACTGCCTTACAACCGCGGGAGCATTTTTGCCTATTACCTGGATTGCCGTATCAAAGCCCAAACCGGGAACCAGAAAGACTTAAAAAGCGTGATGCAGCAGATGCTGGCTGAGCTGAACGGGAAAAACAAACCATTTACCTGGGACTGGCTCGAAGCCGAAGTAAAAAAGGTAAGCGGGATCGACATCAAAAAAGACATTGACGAGTACCTGGTCAGCGGGCAGCTGATTCCTTTCGAAGCCTTTACGGCCTGCAAAGTTCCCCTGGTGAAAAAGCAGGTCCGGATGCCCGGTTTTGGTTTTACTTACGAAAAACTAAGCGATGGAAAAAACTGGAAAGTGCTCACCGTTGATCCGGAATCGGGCGCCGGGAAAGCCGGTTTGCTGGCGGGTGATCTGGTTGTAGGCTACAGCCTCTATGGGGATGCCTATTCACCGAGCCGGGTGACAGTCGACCGGGAAGGAAAAATCCAGCACCTGGATTTCCAGGCCTATGTCCTGTCGAAGCCTGTTCCGCAACACGCTGAGTAAAGCTTGCGACTTTTCCGGTCTTAAGTGCCAAGCAAGCAATTTATTTTACAAATATTGTAATTTTTCTATTAAATTCGATTAAAATCCCAATTTGATAAAAAAATTTAGTTTAATGAAAATAATTGTAATATAATCGTATAAAATGTAAGCAGACGAAACTTAAAATCCGGTAAATGGGAATACTTTTACCCCTGTGGGAGAGAAGACATTTAATCAACGCGTTGGAGAACAACTCCGGCTTATCCGGCTGGAGAAAAATCTGAGCCAGAAGACCCTTGCCATGGATTTTGATGTTTCTACTTCAACCATTTCAAACCTGGAGAGGGGAAGCACGGAAATTACCATGACAAGACTGGAAGAGCTTTTAAACTATTTCAATGTCAATGTCCTTTCATTTTTTGCCCGGGTAGAACGGGTTCGTTTACCGGAATCTTTCCTAGAGGATATGGAGGAAAAATACCTCCTTAACAGCAAGCAAAAAGAATTGGAAGAGCAAATGCGGCTGTTGAACCTGCAAATGGCCGATCTTAAAAATAAAAAGGGATCAATCTAAAAATCATCCTCACCTCCAACGGAAGCAGCGCAGCTAATTTGCCTTGCCGCTTGGAAATTTTCAATAAATTTAGGCAGATTTTAAACTTCCTGTTGAAACGCAGATTACTTTTCCTGGGCGGATTGCTCCTGTGCTGTGCCAATTATTTCCTTGCGCAGCAACCCTCGTATTTTGTCTTCGGGCAGAGTGAATTTGAGGGGGTGGATATTTATGATGTGGTGCAGGATCAGGATAAAAATTACATTTTCGCCACGGATAACGGGCTTTTTTTGCACGACGGCTATAGCTTCGAGAAAATCGATTGCGACGAGATGACCAGCAATGCCGTTTTTTCTTTTGTGAAAGACAAAAAGGGCAATATTTACTGCAATAACCTCAATTACCAGATCTTTAAAATCACCAAAGGCGTTTGCAAGCTCTTTGCCGTTGCACCCCTGCTTTCGAGAAAATATGACCTTACCCTGGCTGTGAACGAGCAAAACCAGCTGATCGTGGCTTCCGGCGATGTGTTTGTGTACGCGGAAAACGGGAAATTGCTCAAGCATACTACCGTTGCCCAAAACTACCTGAGTGATCCTTTTTGCCTCAAAGACGGCTCGGTGATTTCCGTCATTTCAGGTTCGCTGCAGGTCATCCGCTTCAAAAACAACCGTTTTACTTACCACAAGATCGAAACCAATGGAACAATTGCTCCTTCAGCCATTATGGGATTGCATTTTTTTCGCCTGGAAGATAAGGTGGTGGCTTACGACCGCAAATCGAAGCAGCTTTTCTACTTCAATGAGGAGCGGCTCAGCCTGGAATACAAAAAAACGCTCCCGGCTGAATTAATGGACCAGTACCTGCGCTTGTATCCGATTGGCGATCAGTTGTGGGTGGCCAGCAGTATTTCCGGGGTGTATGTGCTGGATAAAAACCTGGAATTCAAATTCCGCGGCGCCAAGATTTTCGATGATTACTTTGTTTCTTCCATCGGCAAAGACCTGGAGGGCAATTTCCTGGTCAGTACCTTCGACAAGGGTGTATTGGTGATCCCGAACCTGGAGATAGCGGATGTGATTCCCCAGTTGTCATCTTATTCCCTGTCGCGGATCACTTCCGACGGGAAAGGGTCCATTTTCCTGGGAACTAAAAACGGGGAAGTGCTGATTTACCGGGATGGCGGGGTTTCCGTTCTTTCGGGGAAAGGCATAAAATCGATCGAATACCTCTATTACTGGGAAGAGCACGACCAGCTTTTTTTTGACAATTACGGCATTTCGGCCCATGATTTCAAGCGGAACAAAACGATACCGTACAGCTTTGGCTCGCTGAAAAAACTGGCGCCGGTTTCGCCCGATCGCCTGTATGCCGGGTTCAATGTGGGCCTGATGGAATTGCGCTACAATGCTGAAAGCGGTGAGCTGACACGTCACGCTGTTCCGGGTTATGCTTCGCGGACCAGCTCGGTGGCCTATGACCGGCAACGCGGATTGCTGTACTTCACCAGTGCCGATGGCTTGAAGGTTATGCGCCCGGGACAGCGGGCGGAGTTCCTGAAACTGCGCGGGAAAAAGATTTTCGTGGCGGACATGAAAATGAGCGCGGGGAAATTGTACATGGCTACCCGTGAAAAAGGGATCCTGCTGCTCGAAGGAAAGCGCATTGTCCGCCAATTGCTGCCGGAATTGGGTGGGAGAACAGTATACGTGTACAAGATCCAGGTGCTGGACGGAACGATTTATGCCAATACCTCGGAAGGTTTGCTGGTATTCAATAAAGCAGGCAAAATAGAGCAGGTGCTGAATAAATCCCTGGGCATTGCATCCAACAAAATCATTGATTTCCATGTGGACCGGGATTTCCTGTGGATCGTTCACGCCAGGGGCTTGCAGCGTATTGCCCGCCGTGATCTTGAGCGGAGAAAACCCCTGCCCGGACTGGCAATTTTTCCAATCTTTCAAGGAAAAAAGCGGGCGAAGTCCGGTCAGAAAATTTACCTCGACTACGACAAACGGAAAATCGGCTTTGAGCTCCGGGTGAGCACCCTGGCGGACCGGGAAAATATCCGCTATCATTACAAATTATGGGGGAGTGACCTCAAAACGAGCGTACTCCCTTACGAACAGAACAAGGTGGTTTACAACGCCCTCAGCCCGGGCAGCTACCGTTTTGAGGTGCAGCTGGAAAGCAATGGAAAACTGGGGCCGAAGCAGGTCATTGCCTTTGAAGTGCTTTCCCCTTTTTACCTGGAATGGTGGTTCAACCTGGCGCTGATTTTGGCAGGGCTTGGCTTACTGTGGTATTTCTTCCGGAGGCAATTGCGGATCCAGCAGGAAAAGAGCCGGCAGGTGAACGAGCTGAACCTGTCCAAGCTAACGGCCATCCGCTCGCAGATGAACCCGCATTTTATTTTCAATTCCCTCAATTCGATCCAGGATCTCGTATTGAAAGGCGATATTGACAATTCTTACGCTTTTATCACCAAATTCTCCAATCTTGTCAGAAAAACGCTGAATTATTCGGATAAGGAATTCATCAGCCTCGAAAAGGAAATCCAGCTCATCGAGCTCTACCTGACCCTGGAGAAATTGCGTTTCAAGGATGAGTTTTCCTTTGAGCTGTACGTGCCGGACGAGTTGCTGGATGAAGAGCTGGAAATTCCGCCGATGCTGATCCAGCCTTTCGTGGAAAATGCACTTGTTCACGGCTTGCTGCACCGCGAAGGCGAGAAAAAAATCCGGATCCGTTTCGATTTGGAACAAACCCTGGTTTGTACGATTACAGACAACGGAGTAGGCCGTGAGCGGGCAAAAGAAATCAAGGAAAGGCAGCAGAAGGGCCACGACTCCTTCTCGGTCAATGCGTCCAAAAAAAGGTTCGAGATCCTCAGCCGGCAATATGGCGAAAAACTGGGGTTTTACTACCGGGATTTATCGGAAAACGGACTTGGCACGGGAACGGAAGTCCGCCTGCTGATCCCTTTCCGGAAGAAATTTTAGCCATTCCTGAATTTATTGGGCTATTCCTGATTTTTTGAGGCTTATGCCCGTGAAATAACGTATTTTTAGCCCGTGGAAAACATGACGGCCATCCTGGTAGATGATGAAGAGCGCGCACGCGATGTGCTGGAAAGCCTCCTGAAGCGCTACTGTCCTGAAGTCAGTATCCGCGGCAAATTCAGCCGGGTAAGGGAAGCCGTTGACTTTTTGAAGCAGGAACAGGTGGATTTGGTCTTTATTGACATCGAAATGCCCGAGTATGCCGGTTATGAGCTTGTCAATTTTTTTGAAAAGATCGATTTTTCGCTGGTTTTTGTCACCGCCTACGACCATTACGCCATCAAAGCCTTTGAGCTTTCCGCCGTAGATTACCTCCTGAAACCGATTGACGTGGAGCGCCTCACCAAAGCAGTCGGTAAGGTGCGCGATCAGCTCTACCTCCGGAACCAGAAAGAACAGCTGTCTGTTTTGAAAAGCACCCTCGAATCCCGGCGGATTTCCAACCTGATCATCGCCGAAAAAGGATTACAGCATGTCCTTGACCTGAAATCTGTCCTGGCACTCGAAGCCCATGAATCCTACACGCTTATTTACCAGTGGGACAAAAAATACATGGCGAGTAAAAACCTCAAGCACTTCGAAAATTTGCTGGAAGGCGTGCCCGGGTTTTTCAGGGCGCACAAGTCCTGGATTGTTAACATGGACTACTTTGAAAACTACTCCAAATCCCAGCTGGAGATCAAGCTCAAAAATGGCATGACCGCCAAATTATCGAAGTACAAAAAGCCTGATTTTGAGGCCTTATTCTGAGCAGAACTTTCCCTTTTTTGTCCGTTAATGAATAATTTTTGCTGTTCATGAAGTGAATTTCATGCCGGCAGGGCTTTCCTTTACCTTTGGAACAGCTAAACAATAATTTATGAATAAAATTATCTCTCTCCTTTTTCTTTCCGGTGCTTTGATCACTTTCGGGCAGATCCCAACGCCGGTGGATTACTACCCTTTTACCAATGGGAGCATTACGGGCCTCACTCAAAATGGAACGGCCATGACTCAAACGACCGACCGGATCAATTCGGCTACGGATGCCGTCCGTTTGAATGGGGATTACCTGACCCGTCCGACATTTAACTACCAGAATATCAGTGTTTCTTTCTGGGTCAATACGACTACGATCGACGCCAATATGCGTACAATCATTAACCAGTCTTCGGGCGGAAAAGGCTGGGCTGCTTACCTGAAAAACGGGAAAGCGGGTTTTGCCGGGAGTTACGAGCACGGACAACAGGTAAACGGAGTGAATCAGCAATTTTATACCGGTTACAGTTACATCGAAAGTACCACGAATATTGCTGACGGCCAGTGGCACAATGTCATCGTTACAGCTGCAAAGTCTATTTATTTTGATGGCGCCGGCTGGGTAAAAAGCTATGTATACAAACTGTATGTGGATGGTGTCCAGGAAAACGCAACGACCGTCATTCGCGGCTCAAGCGGCAGTAACACCAACGTTTATGCTGATCTGTGCTGGAATATCCCGGTGTCCGTATCGGTGAACACCGCATTGAAATATACCGACGCGATCGATGATATCCGCTTTTACGGTTCAGTAGTTGATGCTGCTGGCATTGCTGCCTTAAGTAATGAAAATAATTGTGTAACGGCCCAGGATGTGCAGTTCAACCCGACCACCAACTCCGTAACGGTGAGCTGGGACCCGAATCCGGATGCCGTTTCCTGGGATGCCGTTATTGTTCCGCAAGGGGCAAACATCAATACGGGAACACCGGTGAACGGGATTATCAACCCCAGCCATACCTTTACCGGGCTGGATGACAATACAGCTTACGATGTTTACATCCGGGCCAATTGCAGCGGTTTTTCAGGTTGGTACGGCTTGCCGCAGACCTTTACAACGGTTTGTCTGAGTACATCTGTGACCGCCGTTGCCCAAAATGTCAACCTGGTGCTGGATGCTAACGGAGAAGCCATGATTACTGCGGCGGGCGTCAACAACGGATCACTGACTTCCTGCGGAATCCCGGCTGCTGTTTCCATTGACAATAATTTCTTCGACTGTTCGCACATCGGCGCAAATACCGTTACGCTCACCGCAACTGACGGCTTCGGAAATTCAGCCACGGCCACAGCCACAGTAAACGTGATGCCCCAGGTACTGGCGCAAAACATCCAGGCTTACCTTGATGCCAGCGGTAATGTAACAGTAGATCCGGCTGCGGTGGATAACGGTACCAACAGCCAGTGCAGCTCCAACCTGAATTTTTCACTGAGCCAGTCTGCTTTTGATTGTTCCGATCTCGGCGCGAATAACGTGGTTTTGACGGCAGATAACGGGCAGGGCGTGAGCGGAACGGCCAACGCAATTATTACGGTTTCCGATACCCTTGTTCCGCTTGTCGTGACGCAAAACATTTCCCTGTCACTCGATGCTTTTTTGACCGCTTCACTGACGCCGGAGATGCTGGATAACGGCTCGTCCGATAACTGCTCTTCCAGCCTCAGCTTTGTCGCTTCCAAAACCGAATTTACCTGTGAGGACCAGGGGGTGAACGAGGTAACGCTCACCGTGACCGACGAAAACGGCAACAGCGCAAGTGCCCTGGCTTATGTTACGGTTCAGAACCTGGTGGCTGACCAGGCCGTAACGGCGGCGCAAACGAACTTCTGCAACAATGCTTCCGCATCCACAACGATTTCTACGGCCTCTTCCGAAAATGGGGTGAAATATTACCTCCGTGATGCCGATAATAACATCATCGATGGTCCGCTGAATGGGAACGGATCGGCGCTTACCTTCAATACGGGAACCATTACGACATCCGAAACCTATCATGTCTACGGGGAAAAACGCGCGGCTGTATTGAACAGCTTTGCCCTGGATTTCGACGGGGTGAACGATGTGGTACACACCACGCTGAAAATGCCGTTACTCAATACTTTTACCATTGAAGCCTGGGTTTTTCCGCGCTCGGCAAATTATGACCGTTTTATTTCAAACTACACCAACGGGGCAGCCGGGCAATTTGTGATTGACACTTACACCGCTCCCGACAATGGAAGAGGCCTCCGCCTTTATTTTGTTGGCCCTGGGAATACCCCGCATTCGGTTTCGGTGGCCAATGCACTTCAGAGTAACGCCTGGAACCATATTGCCTGTACCTTTGATGCCGGTTTGGTCAAATTGTATGTCGATGGAGTGGAAGTAGCTTCTTCCATGGCGCCATTCAGCAGTTTCCCGGCGCATGCCAATGCCATCAGCTTCGGTGAAGACCCGGTTCAAGGCGGCGCTGCGGAATACCTCAATGGAAAAATGGACGACATCCGTTTCTGGAACTATGCCAGGAGCCAGCAAACGATCGATGCGGAAAAATTCAAATGCCTATCGGGGATTGAAAGCGGTTTGTTTGCTTTTTATGATTTTGAAGAGGGCAGCGGAAACAGCTTGACCGACCTCGTGGGGGGCAAAAACGGGACCCTGACGAATATGGACCCGGCCACGGACTGGCTTGCAGGGGCCTACATTTGCCAAAACTATTGCGGAAGCGAAATGTCAGAGCAAATCACAGTCAGCCTGGGTCAAACCTACAGCCAGAACGAAAGCGCAACAGTGTGCTCCGGCTCTTCCTATACCTTCCCTGACGGAACAACGGAAAATAACATCACTGCTGACCTGGTTCACACCAGCACGCTGCAAACAATAAACGCCTGCGACAGTGTGATTGTAACAACTGTTACGGTCAAGCCGAGCTACAGTCTAACGGAAACCGTTTCCCTGTGCGCCGGTTCGGATTACACCTTCCCGGACGGAACGGTGACTTCAAATATCCAGGCCGACCTGCTTCATACGAGCACGCTGCAAACTACTTTGGGCTGTGACAGCATGATCACGACAGACATCACCATCCTGCCTGTTTATGATCTAAGCGAAACAATCGACTTGTGTTCCGGCTCTGACTATACTTTTCACGATGGAATATTGGTGTCCAATATCACAGTGGATCTAACGCATACAAGTATACTTCAGAGCAGCGCGGGTTGTGACAGCACGATTGTAAGCACGATTCACGTACTTCCGGTTTACCAGTTGAACCAGGCTGTTTCCTTGTGCTCCGGTTCGGACTATACGTTCCCGGATGGAACGACAGAGCTGAATATCCTGGCCGACCTGGTGCATACGAGCACCCTGCAAACGCTTGCGGGCTGCGACAGCATCATCCTAACGAATATCGCCATTCATCCGGTATACAACCTGAACGAAACGGTGGCCGTTTGCGACGGTTCGGACTATACCTTCCCGGATGGAACGGTTTTGACCGGAATTACCACCCAGGTAAGCCACACCAGCAACCTGCAAAGCCAAGCCGGCTGTGACAGCATTATTGTAACTACGGTAAACGTGAACCCGGTTTACAGCACAGCGGAGCAGGTTTTTGTATGCTCCGGTTCCTCCTATACCTTCGCGGACGGCTTCACGGAATCGTTGATCACCGCGCAGGTGATGCACACCAGCACCTTACAGAGCCAAAACGGTTGCGACAGTATCGTCGTGACGACCGTTGAGGTAAACCCGGTTTATTCCTCCACGGAGCAGGCAAGCCTGTGCCCGGGAGCATCCTACACCTTCCCGGACGGAACCATCGAAAACAACATTACGGCGGATTTATCGCATACCAGCATACTGCAGAGCATGCAGGGCTGCGATAGCATTATTGTGAGCAATATCACCGTTTTACCGGGGTATGAGCTGACGGAAAACGCTTCGCTTTGCCCGGGCTTGTCTTACACCTTCCCCGATGGAACTGTGCAGGACAATATTACCCAATCCCTGACGCATAACAGCATTTTCGCAACGGTGAACGGTTGTGACAGCATTATCGTGACAAACCTGGTCGTGTTGCCGGCTTACAATTTATCTGAAACTGTGCCGGTTTGTAACGGTTCTTCCTACACCTTCCCGGACGGGACCATCGAAAACAACATTACGGCGACAATTGTACATACCAGTGCGTTCGTCACGCTTTCCGGCTGCGACAGTACCATTACGACAACAGTAGAACCGGGTGAGATCAATACTGCGATCGATTTACAGGGCAATACCTTGTCGCTGGAGCAAAACGGGGCTTCCTACCAATGGATCGATTGTGCGGACGGTAGCTCCTTAGCCGGTGAAAACGGGCAAAATTTCATTCCCGTCCTAAGCGGGTCTTATGCCTGTGTGATCAGCCTGAATGCCTGTTCCGATACCACGGCTTGTGTGGATGTTGAGCTGGTGGGCCTTCTTACTCAGGAACAGGAAAATTGGAAGGTGTATCCGAACCCGACCAACGACTTACTTTTCGTGAGCGGGGTGAAAAATCTGAAATACATGACGCTTTATAGCCTCTCCGGTGATGTGATTCAATTTACAGTTACGACAAGCCTTTCACTGGAAAAATTGCCTGCCGGAAGCTATCTCCTGGAGATTTCCGACGGGAACAAACAAGTGCGCCAGCTGGTAGTTAAACAGTAATTGGTTGCAATGCAGAGAAGAGGGGCGAAAGTCCCTCTTTTTTTATTCGGCATAAATTTAGAGGCACAGATTTTCGCGGCGTATGGCCAAAAAAATTACTTTTGTAAAAAATTAAACGTATGTCAAATCATTCCTGGAAATTAGACGGAGAAAAAGTAGTTTCAAACCACCAGGCGACTGTCGTTTGGGAAGACGACCGCTTTTTTACGATTCAGCACAAAAATCAGACTTTTCACGGGGAGCTGGTGGAGGAGCAGCTGGAAAACCGGATGATCCGCCTGAAAATCAATCACCGTGAATTCGTGGTTTCCAAGGAAGGCCCGCTCGACAAGCTCATCGAGGAACTCGGTTTGAACAAGGTAAAAGTCCGCAAACTGAAGCAGCTCAAATCCCCGATGCCGGGCCGCATTGTTTCCCTCGCCATTCAGGTAGGCGATGAGGTGGAAGTGGGCTCCGAGTTGCTCACCCTTGAAGCCATGAAAATGGAAAACGTGCTCAAATCCGAAGGGATTGGTACGGTGAAAAGCATTGATGTCCAAGCTGGCGATGTGGTGGATAAAGGTGCGGTGCTGATCAGTTTTGAGTAATTATATTTTTAAACAGATAAGGCATATAAGTTTTAATTCACCTTTGCGAATTAAAATAAAAAACTTAAATGGTCTCCATTAGCCTTTCCGTTCTAAATAAACTGAATTTAAATGGCTTAATGCTTACGCCGTAGCTTCAGCATAGGCGCTATATGGTTAAATCAAATGATTGAATTATCTATTTTTTTAACACATAGGCACATCTAAGGTTTATGTGCGCATATGTATGTGAATGGAAAGGAAGCCAACCCCAGATTGGATTGGCTCAAAAATATCTACTACTAATTATTGATATGAAAGAATCCCTCTCCTTTCTTTGTTTCTCCGTTAAGACCTACGCCTGTATATTTATAAAAATAAATCCCCTCGACAGCATCTTGGTTATTTGATGTTTTACCATCCCAATTTGGATTTGATAAATCTCCTTCAAACATGACATTTCCCCAACGATTCAAAATAACATATTCAAAACTTGAAAAATTTTGAGGAGCTAAGGTAAAATAGTCATTAATATGGTCTTCGTTCGCTGTAATAATGTTTGGTTCCAGCACAATGGGTTCTGCAATCAATTCAAAGGAAATTACCGCCGTGTCAGAGCATACGCCTTGAATAGCGATCAAACTAACTGTATATACTTTGTTTTCAAAATATTCTTGGCTCTGACTGCTTTTGTCTTGGACAATAAGCTGATTTCCATTTCCAAAATCCCAGATAAATGAATTTGCATTTTGACTTTCATTTAGGAAAATCACTTCGGAAGGTGCAGAGGTCTCCACTGAGTTGGTTGATAACGCAGCAATAGGGGGCGGGATTAAATCGATGAATACACTATCATGGGTTGAGCAATTTTCATCTTGAACCTGTAAATAATACCACCCGCTTTTCATTCCCGGAATAGATGCAGTTTGTCCAACCTGGAGGGCTGAATCATCCGGCCCTGTCCAAGTGTAAGTAACATTTCCACTTGGATTGGAAATGAAAGATTGAGCACTTCCATTATCAATGCAAGATAATGAGGAAATTGATGTAATTGAGTCAATTCTGACTGGATCCTTAATCGTAATAGTTCTCATAATTTGAATTGTATCTCCACAAATCGTAAGTATATCTACAGTTATAGTTAAGGTTTCATCATTTTCCTTTTGATTGTCGGCAAAAGTTTGAAAGGGGACTAAAACAGTATCTACACCAGGGGCGAAGAAAATTGAGTCAGGAAGTGTGGAATAATCATTTCCCGGTGTGGCAGAGCCATTCACTGCAATATGAATTATCATCGCCTCATTCGATTGGCTTGGTGGTCTTGAAAAAATAAGCTCAGCATCGGTACAGGCTTCATAAAACTCCGTTCCTCCGGCGAGCGAAGTAAATTTAAAATCAAGATCTGCAGGTGCAGAAGAAAAACTTCCTGCTTCTAAAAAAACGCCGGAATCATACATATTATCACCAGCATCTGCTATCACCAGCTTCAAATGATAGCTTTCTCCACATTGTACTGCACTCACTGCCTGGAGCGGTTTTGTAAAACCATCATATTGAAT
>CBINGV010000048.1:0-16608 GCA_966250255.1 uncultured Flavobacteriales bacterium
GGCAGTTATGCCGGCTATGAGGTTTGGGTCACTTCCGAGTTCGGATGCCGGAATTACGAGAGTTTTTATTTCAGGCTTCTAAGGGATATTAAACCTTACCTGCTCCTCAAAGATTACTATGACCGAAATGACAGCATCATGATCTGTGAAGGAGATGGAGTGGAGATACTTATTGCCGATTCTCTTACCAATCCAAACGGACTGCTTATGCAACACGAGGAGGTACCAAGCGCTTATTCTGTGGCTGTTTATCATGAGGGACAGCTTTTATCCGGCAGTTCTACCGACGGCCGCTCTTCTTATTTTGAGCCGCTGAGCACCGGTTGGTACGTCGTTCATCAGAATGTGACGGTGGGCTTAAACCCATGTGTCTACCCTCACCAGGTTATTGATTCGTTTTATGTGGAAGTCAAACAGGACGGGCCCGGTGTTTCAATCCTCGGCGCTGAATTGCTTTGCCCGGATACATACAATGTGCTCTCTGTTTCTCCCTCCATGCCGGATTTAAGCTGGTCGGGGCCCGGGATTTTATGGACAAGCCCGGACAGCGACAGCATCATGCTGAACGAATCGGGGTATTACAGTGTTTCCGGAACTTATAACTACGGTGAGGTCTCTTGTCCTTTCGGTTCCCTGGTACATATCGAAGAAAAGGATCCGCCGAACATCCTGATGAGCCCAACGGACGGTATTGTCTGTCCCGGTGATTCGGTGCTGCTTTCACTCGATCGCGCAGGACTTGCTTACGAATGGATCGGGCCGGAGGGATTCGCCATATCGGACGACCCTGACGTCCACGTCATGGATCAGGGTTTTTACGCCTGTATCTTTACGGATAATGACGGTTGCCAGTTGCTTACCCCTCAGGCAGAAATCAGGGAGTATGCGACCCCTTTCCTGGAACTTAGCCCTGTTGATTTTATCTGTGACTCGGAACCCATTACGCTCACCGCAATCTATGGCGGAATGGTAAACATCCAATGGCAGTCGCCGCTCAACTCGACTTCGGCATCCGTTACAGTAAACCAGCCCGGAACTTACTCCTGCAACATCAGCCAATGCGGAATTACGGTTACAGATAGTGTGACGATTATCGATGCTTCTTATGAATTAGATATAAGCAGCGAATCAACCGTCATGTGCATCGGGGACACCCTGACGCTGAACGCAACCCCCGGACTGGAAGTTTACCAGTGGTCGAACGGCTTTGTGGGTCTGAGTTTTTTTGAAGCGACCGGCCCGGGAACCTATTCCGTACAAACCTGGAACGAATATGGCTGTATGATGCGCAGCGACAGCATTACTATTACAGCTTACCCGGAATCGTTTCCGCCGGTGATCAGCGACACCTTTGTTTGCCAGGGAGGAAACCTGGATCTCATTTACCATTCAGCCTTTGATTTCGGCTGGTATCATCTCCCGGGTGATGCCTTGCCTTTTTCCACACAGGATACGCTTTTCTTTACCGCTTTGATGTCCGACACAACTGTTTATATTGCTCATAACAGCGTCAGCTGCCCCCTGAATTTTACCGAAGT
Organism: uncultured Flavobacteriales bacterium; assembly: GCA_966250255.1. Taxonomy (GTDB): domain Bacteria; phylum Bacteroidota; class Bacteroidia; order Flavobacteriales_D; family Crocinitomicaceae; genus M2408. Next base: position 1,539 of record CBINGV010000048.1, read on the forward strand.
TTTGGTGGAAGCTTTATTACCGCTTACGCCTCCTGAAATTATGGGCGATACCACGATTTGTGAAGGAGACGCTGCTGTTTTCGAAGTAGCGCCAATAACCAACGGAAGTTATTACTGGGTGTATGCCGGCGATACGATTTCAAACAGCACTACTGTTACTGTATCCGGAATCACGGAAAATTCACCCCTAACCTTTTCCATCGCCCTGGCAGATGGATGTACCGATACGGAAAACAGCGTCAGCTTTTCGGTTAAATTTCCTTCACCGATTTCTTTGGATTTAACGAGCGACACCTTGTGTTATGGTGAAACGCTTTTTGCAAACGCTTCCGGATCAGGTAACGTTCAGTTCAATTGGACAGACGGCAATTCCAACTGGACAGGATCAAACCTGACAGCGGGGTATTTTGAGTTGTTTTCCGACGTCGTAACTGTTTACGGTGTAAATGCTGACGATTGCCGATCTGAAGTTTTATCGCTCAATGTCACTAAATCACCTGATGCCGACCTTCATTTAAGCATGGACACGGTTAGTTGCCTGGGTAACGATGTTACTTTGAGCGCTGTCGATACACTGGGCCAAATCAGTTGGCTTTTACCCGACGGCTCCCTGGAAAATGGGAATTCACTCCTGCTCGAGTCACTTGAAAAACAAGATCAGGGACTCTATGTTGCCAGCCTGGTAAATAACTATAACTGTATCATCAGCGATTCGCTTACCGTAGCTGTTCACAGCCTGCCGGTTTTCAGCTTCGGACAGGATACCGTGCTTTGTTCCGAAAACGTCTTCGATCTTTACCTTCCCGACCTGGATTATACTTTCGTGTGGCATGACGGAAGTACGGATTCCATATTCACTCCAAGTAGCGGAGCGGTCATTCTCTCAGCTATCGATTCCAATTTCTGCACATTTTCCGATACAACAAACATCTTGTTGGTCGATTGCTCCGGGCAAGCCACAAACGTCATCACAAACAACGGAGACGGCATAAACGAATATTTCACCATTTTCAATGCCGAATATTCCTATGATAATTGCCTTGTCATCCTAAACCGGTGGGGAAATGTCGTTTACGAAGAAAGCTATTACCGCAATACCTTTAACGGTTATACCAATGAAGGGAAGAAACTAAATGACGGGGTTTATTTTTTCCTCTATTACAAGGACTGCAGCCTGAAAAAGGAAATCACCCATCAAGGATATTTTCACATCATCAGCCAGTAACCACAGCTGAAAAAGAACCCGGCACTCCCAGGAAACGGATGCCGGGTTTCCCTTTCATAATGCTTCTATTTCTGGAAAAAAGACGGGCTTTTCTCTTCGAGGGCAACCACGTATTTTTTGAGGTTTTGCTCGTCGGATTTATTGAGGATCATCAGCATGTTATCCGACTCTACCACGATGTGGTTATCAAGGCCTTCAATCAGGGCGAGCTTATCGGCCGGGAGATTCACGATGCAATTGCTGGAATTGATCATGTGGACGTTCGGGCCAACTACCGCGTTGGCATTGAAATCCTTCGGGATGTGCGTGTAGAGGCTGCCCCAGGTGCCGAGGTCGGACCAGTCGAAATTGGCCAGCACCACATCCACATTTTTCGCGTTTTCCATCACCGCGTAATCGATCGAAATGTCTTCGCAAAGCTCAAAACATTCGTCAATGTGTTCCTGCTCCTTTTCACTGTTGTAAAAGCCGTTTTCCACCGAAAAAAGCTCGTATAATTTCGGAACAAATTTGTTCAGGGCATTTAAAATGGTTTCCGCTTTCCAGATGAAAATCCCGGAATTCCAGTAATAGTTCCCCGATTTGATGAAAATTTCGGCCAGTTCCTTGTCCGGTTTCTCCCGGAAATGCTTTACCTCCTTAATGTGCCCGCCGATCAGGTCGCCGGTATCTTCAAATTCGATGTAGCCGTAACCGGTGTCAGGGCGTGTCGGCTTGATTCCCAAAGTCACCAGGCGGCCATGCTCGTCGGCTTGTTTGATCGCGATGCGGATGTTATCGGCAAAGCGATCTTCCTTCAGGATCAGGTGATCGGAAGGTGCAATCGTCAGCACAGCCTGGGGATTCAGGTCGTAAATTTTGGACGCGGCATAAGCAATGCAGGGCGCCGTATTTTTACGCTTCGGCTCGGTGAGGATTTGCGTGCGGGAAATCTCCGGCAGCTGTTCGGCAACAATATCCGCATAGCCTGCATTGGTCACGATGTAAATATGTTCTTTCGGGGCAATGCGCTCCAAACGCTCAAAAGTCATTTGCAGCAGGGTTTTTCCCAGGCCCAGGATATCTAAAAACTGTTTCGGCTTCTGGGGCGTCGACATCGGCCAGAAACGGCTGCCGATACCACCGGCCATAATGATCGCGTAGTTATTCTCCATAGTTATTGTTGTTTGTTTAGCTGCTACGCCGTTTGTACTTCCGACAAGGCGTGAACCAGGTATTTGCGTTTGGTTGTTAAATCTTCGCAAAGGTAACGTTTTCTGCGTAATTCTCCTTTGACAAATTGTTTGCCCTGCAAAATAAAAACACTGTCTTTGGGCAGGCTTTCCAGGAAAACCGTATTGCCGGAAGGATTGTCATAGGTTTTGAGGACACGCATCAGGCCGATATCCGAACAAGACGACGCTTTGGTGTTGACCAGCGAGTTCATGAGGGCCTGGACAATATCCTGCGGAAGCAGTTTGCTGTCGATCGCCGGGAGAAGCAATTGCCGGTATTCGTTTTTCCACTCTTCGCCATGCGGCCGGATCCGGTGGCCGTAGCGCACAAAAGCCCGGAGGTGGGCAAACTCATGCAGGGTGGTGATCAGGAAAGAATAGCGGTTGAGGTTGCCGTTCACCGTGATCTGGTGGCGCTCTCCATTCAGGCCCGCCCGAAAATCGCCCAGCTTGGTGTTGCGCGGCTTGACTATTTTGAAGCTGACCGGCTCGGAAAAAACCAGGTCGGCCACCATCTGCTCAAAACCCGCAGGCAAAAACAATTTGAGCTGCTCACTTACCTTTAATTTTTTCTCCTGCCTCGTCATTTTCCCTTTCCAGCCTTAAAATTAAAAATTATATGCCGAACAGGAAAAAAACGGGTAAAAAATAAAAATATGCTTAATTTAGCACTCACAGTTATCGGGTCCATGAGATTAATCGGTCAAATCGGGAAATATTTCAATATGCTTTGGGTGGTTTTTTCCAAACCCGAGAAATTCCGGGTATTCTGGCGCCGGACCTTTGACGAGATCCAGCTGATCGGGATCAATTCCCTGCCGATCGTGGCCCTGATGTCTGTTTTCATGGGAGGTGTGATCGCCCTGCAAACCGCCTCCAACATGGATACGCCCTGGCTGCCGGAATATACCATCGGTTACATTACCCGCTCCAGTACCATCCTTGAGTTTTCGCCGACAATCATTTCCCTCATCCTGGCCGGTAAGGTCGGATCGAATGTTTCTTCCGAAATTGGCATGATGCGCGTAACGGAACAAATCGACGCGCTGGAGATCATGGGGGTAAACTCCCTCACTTACCTTGTGCTCCCGAAAGTAACTGCGGCCATCGTATTTTTCCCGGTTTTGGTGACCTTCTCCATGGGACTGAGTGTTTTCGGCGGTTGGGTCGCCCTGATCCTTTCCGATCTTTCCTCCACCGATTCCTATGTATTCGGGATCCGCTCCTTTTTCAAGGTGAGCGACATTACCTATGCCCTTTCCAAAACCGTGGTTTTCGGTTTCCTGATTGTTTCGATCGCCTCTTATTACGGGTATTACACCAAAGGCGGTGCCATTGATGTCGGCAAATCCTCCACGCAGGCGGTTGTGAGCAGCTCCATCGCGATCTTGCTGGCCAACTTTTTCATCACCCAAATGTTCCTTCTCAAATGATCGAAGTAATCGGGATCAATAAAACCTTTGGCGATCACCACGTATTGCAGGATGTTTCGGCCCGCTTCGAGCAAGGCAAGGTGAACCTGATCATCGGGGCTTCCGGGCAGGGGAAATCGGTCCTGGCTAAGTCAATTGTCGGGTTGCACGAGGTGGACAACGGCCAGATCCTTTACCACGGCGAAAACATCGTGACAATGAACAATTCCCAGCGGCGTGAACTCCGCAAGGAAATCGGCATGCTCTTCCAGGGCTCCGCCCTCTTCGATTCGATGACCGTAGAGCAAAACATCATGTTCCCGCTGACGATGTTCTCCAAAATGACGAAAAAGGAAATGCTCGACCGGGCGAATTTTTGCCTCGAGCGCGTTAATCTTTCCGGGCGAAACAGGCTGTTCCCGGCGGAATGCAGCGGTGGGATGCAGAAACGGATCGCGATTGCACGCGCTATTGCCATGAACCCGAAATACCTGTTCTGCGATGAGCCCAACTCGGGCCTTGATCCGCAGACTTCGATCCTGATCGATAACCTCATCCGGGAAATTACCTACGAATTCAACACAACGACCATCGTCATCACACACGACATGAACTCCGTAATCGAAATCGGGGATACGATCAACTTCATTTACCAGGGGAAAAACTGGTGGCAGGGCGATTCCAAATCCATCATCCGGACCAATAACCAGGAAGTTTCCGATTTCGTGTTCGCGTCCGAGTTTATGAAAAAAATCCGCGAGAACCTGCGGGCCATCTGATTTATTTTACATCGTTAATTTAGCCAGCTTCGCCATCGAATAGGCCCCGATCGCCATTACGAGGTCACGCACCGCAACATCGAAATATTCCCCGCCCACCAGTAAAGTAAGTGCAATGAGCGTGAGCCAGGCCGCTACCATTATACCGCCGATAGCAGGCCGTACCAGGACGAGGATGCCCGCAATGATTTCAATCGCCCCGACCACCAGCATAAAATTGTGCGCCGAAAGCGGGAGCATCTCGGCAATATCGGGGTTGAGGTATTTTTCCCAAACGGTCAGAAAATTGGTAAATTTATCCAGGCCGGCCACAATCGGCAGTAAGCCGTAAGTCAGGTATAAAAGCGTAAAAATAGGCTTAAGTTGTTCTTTCAGGGAGTTTGTTTCCATCTTGTTCTGATTTGTAGTTTTTCATGTACAACATTAAGACATGTTGAGAATGAATGTTTTACAAAAAACACCTTTTTTATTTTAAATAAGTTCAGGGCTGCTTGACCCGTCCTCCATACTTTTACAGACCGGCCACAGAATTCCGCTTTGAACGTTTTACACCTCTTTTCTTAAAATAAATGTATATTTGCCCAAAAAAACCACATGAAAACACTGTTTACCTCTCTTTCCATCTGTTTTATTTTCCTGGCATCCGCCCAGACTTTTGAGCAATATAACACGGCCGATGGCTTTATGGTCGACCCGGTACGCTCCATCAGTTTCGACCAAAATGGTGGTCTCTGGCTTATTAACCAGGGTTTTGGAGGAGGCGGGGTCGTTCATCTGAACGGCAGTTCCGTTGTTACTTACCCCATTGTGAGTAACTTAAACATTTGTCCTTTAACCTCCATCGACGTAGATGGGAACAACATTCCCTGGGTAGCAGGAAACCGCCAGTTATTGAAATTCGACGGCAGCAGCTGGGATACCCTGGATTTGGGGAACTACGACTATGAATCCAGCTTTGATAAAATGGATTTTGACGATCAGAATAATTTGTGGCTTTCCAATTACTATTTTAACGGGAGCCTGATGAAATATGCCTCTGATTCGCTCGCACTGATTTACGAACAGTCGGACAGTAGTTTTTTGCAGCGCGTTGAAAATGTGTATGTGCGTGGTACAGACGTTTGGTTTTCGATTTCAGGTTTCCTGGGCAAATTTGACGGAACAAACTTCGCGTTTTACAATGCTTCCCAATTCTACGCCATCAGTGACATCACTTCCGATTCACAGGGCAATATCTGGGTCGCGGATTATTACGGCGTAGGCAAATTTGACGGAACGAACTGGACGAATTACATGTCGGACGGCATAACGATGCCATACCCCGTGAATGCGATTGCTGTTGATCACAATGACCAGGTTTACATTGGAGGGGATAACAGTTTGTGGAAATTTAACGGGACAGGCTGGACACGCTTTACTTCTTTTCCCGGTCAAAATATGAACTCTGTTTATACTATTAAAGTGGACGCAAACAACAACAAATGGATTGGTGCTGTACAAGGTTTGTTCCGCCTGGTTGAAAATGCCGGACTGGAAGAAGAAAAAACAGAGAATTTCAAGCTTTACCCCAATCCTTTTACTGATCAGTTTGAAATAGAGCTTGGTGAAGGACAGTATTGGAGCTTGCTTGATCTACAAGGAAACCGTTTGTGTGATGAAGCTTCCAAGGCTACACTTGCTGGACTTGCTTCCGGCATGTACCTGCTCGAAGTGTGGAACGCCGGCGGCCGAATCAGCACGCAAAAAATCCAGAAAATGTAATCAGAGGGATTTCAGGAATCCACCGATCAGTTTCACGAGGTCCTTATATTCATTAAACGAAAGCGCTTCGTAGGTATCGAACACATCGTGGTAATTTTTGTTCGGCCCCATCGTGTAAATGAAAAAAGCCGGGAAGCCCTTTTCGCTGAACCAGTAATGGTCTGAATTGGCTGCTTTTCCCCGTTTTTTGACCTGGACGAGCAGTTTTTGCGTTTCATTAACGGCATTCAGCTTTTCAAATAATTCCGGGAATTCGGTCGCGTTGACAACTGTGATCCCTTCTTCGCCGCTGCCCATAATGTCAAGGTTGAGCACAAACTGCAGTCGTTTTTCCTTCACCAGCGGATGGTCGACATAATATTTGGAACCCAGCAATCCCGCTTCTTCGCCCGCGAAGGCAATGAAAACAACATTGTATTTCAGGCGCTCTTTGCCGAATTCATCCGCCAGGGCGAAAAGCATCGATGTTCCGCTGGCATTGTCGTTCCCGCCCGGGAAATAGGTTTCGCTGCCCATACCTCCCAAATGATCATAATGGGCGGTAATAAAAATCGTTTTTTTCGTGCGCTTTTTGGCAGGCAGACAGGCAAGCACATTTCTCGCCGTGTGATTCTTCTTGAGCACCGCTGTAATCTTGGTTTGCAGCAATGCTCCTTTTTCAAAAGCTCCGCCGTGGACCCGTACCAAAGCAAAGGGTAATTGTTCGTCCGCCACGGAAAAAGTGAATTTTTCGTCGGTAATGATCATCACATGCGCCAGCTGCACCAGGGCGGCTTCCAGCGAACGCATCTGCTTGAGCGAGTCGCCTTTCATCCGGCGGGTATCAATCACGAAGCTGTTCCAGTTTTTGTCGCCGCGCGCTTCGTAAAACAGCTTTTTCATAAAATCGGTGTCGAACACCTCCTTCTCTGTCAGGAACTTATATTTCCAGGCCAGGTGCGCAGAGCCCGAAGCTGGGTCAACGATGTAATCTATCCCGGTTTGCAGGGTTTTTTCATCGGCTTTGATCTCCATTTCGGCCGGGAAAGTGTTTACATCAAAGCTAAACGGCTGAAAATACGAGCCTTTGATTTTCTTCAGGCCCCGTTTTTCAAATTCAGCCGCCAGGAATTCAGCCGCCAGCGAATCGCCGCTTTTGATGTAGCCCCGCCCGAAATATTTTTCCGAACAAAGCTCCTGCGTAATGCGCCGGCCTGTTTCGAGCTGGGAGAAGGAAAAAAAATGGAAAAAAACAAACAGGAGAAAAATGATGTATGTCACCCCCCTTTGTCCCCCCTCAAGGGAGGAGAATTTTTCCCCCTTTGAAGGGGGACAAAGGGGGGTGACTTTTTTAGTTAAAATCATTTTCAAAACTTAAACGTCACGCCACCCAATACCTGGAAGCCCTGCACCGGGTAATTGTACCAGCGTTTGTAGCGTTGTGCTGCCAGGTTGTTGAACTGCAAAAAGGCACTCAGTTTTTTAGAATACTGGTATTCGGCACCCAGGTTCAGATCGCTGATGAAGCCTAGTTTTTTGGCGTATTGCATGTTTTCCGTATGGTCGCTTTCCGACTGCTTGTACACTTGTGCATAACGGCCTCCCTCCAGGTTAGCGTCCAGCTGCACGCTCAGGTTTTCCCTGATCTTGTAATAGCCCCGGGCCACGACTTGAATTTGCGGCAGGTTCCAGGCAAAAATAGTATTTTTCGTCATGTAAGAATTGAAGGTCCCGATGGCCTCGATTTTCAGCTTTTCAGTCGATTGGTAGATCAATGATCCCTGAATGCTGGCCACGTTCATATCTTCATAAATCACGCGGAATTGGTTGCTTCGGGCATACAGGGTATCCGTCACGAAAAGGGCCTTGTCTTTCACGATCCCGAAGCGGGCATTCGCGTTGAACATCATTTTATCGGACAGCGTTCCCTTGATCCCGAGCGTCGCGTTGATGATATTGTTTTCGTTCGCCAGCTGGATATTCGAAAGCAAAAACTCGTTCTGGCGGGACAGGGATTTGAAGGTGTTCTGCACCAAGCCGCCCTTGATTTCCAGGTAAGGAATCAGGATGTCGTCAAACAGGGAGTATTTCAGCTCGATGTCCGGGTAAACATACATCTTGGCGCGGCTTTTCGTTTGTGTCCCCGTAACATTCAGCGCCAGGTCGGCCCCGAATTTGATTTTCAGGCGGTTATTTTTCGCATAGGTCGTGATGTTCGGCCGGAGGTTGAAAATAAAATCCGTGTTCACCAGCCCGGTATCGATGCTGCTCACACTATCGCCCGGCACGCCGTAACGGTAGGAATTCAGTTTCAGGTCGAGATCGGCATTGATGATCTCCTTTTTGAGCTTATACCAGGCTTTCCCGTTCAGCTCCACGTAATTTTCGCGGGCATACCAGTTGACCATTGTGTCGGCCTTCGGTTTTTTGTCCTGGAAGTAATTGTATTTCAAGCCCGCATTGTAATTGAACGAAAGGCTGTCTTTTTTGTGCTTGCTGAACAAAAAGGAAGCGCCGAAATCGGTGAAACGCTGTGCAATACTATCTTTTGGTGCATTTTCATTGGCAAAACCGTACTGGTGAAGCCCCATCGAATTGAAATGCATGCGCCCGTCGATGCTGTATTTGTTCTCATTATAAATGGCCGTCAGGTTCAGCTGCGTGCGGTCGAACTGTGCCGGCGCATAACCCGGGATAGCACCGAAAGAGCTCAAATGTTTCAGGTGGGCGCCGTAAACGAGCTTGCGGGAACGCACGCTGTTGTAATACACTTCAGCGAGCGGCATGAATTTGCTTCCCACACCCACGCGCACATAACCCGGGTAAATTTCCGGGAGCTTGTCCACCAGCTTGATTTTGGCAGCCTGGATCGTATCGAGGGAAAAGGTCGTTTCGTATTTGAGCGACAGCAGCGGGTATTGGATCTCCGAGTACGGGATCACCGTATCGATCAGTTTCGGCTGGCGCGTAATCCGGTAAGCCGGCTCGATTTCGCGGTTACCGGCCACTTCGAGGTTTACTTCCTGGGCCATTGCCATAAAACCGAGCAAAAGCGCAAACAGGAGTACACTATATTTATTTCTTTTCATCTTCGTTGATTTCGATTACAGTTGTCGGCGTATCCTGCACGTTTTTAGGCTTGTTTTTCAATTGCATCAGCTCATCCCACAATTGGTTTGCCTCGAGCAAAATGCCGTCGTCTTCGTTCGTATAATTATCGATAACCGATTTGAGCGTGTATTCCGCCTGGAACAGGTCTTTTTTGGCAACCAGCACATTGGTCTGCAAAATCAATCCTTTGGCAATCCAGTAATCGTAAGACGGTTTCATTTTCAGGAGCTCACGCACTTCTTTTTCGGTTTTATCCAGCTCATTGGCTTTATAGCTCAGCTCAGCCAGCGTGTATTTGGCTTCCGCGGCAAATACGGAATTGGTGTTTTTAATCACCCATTCAAGTGCTGTCCGGGCCTCCGCTGCGCGGTCGAGCTTCGCCAGCGACATGCCTTTCACGAACTCTGCTTCCAGCTTGATGTTGTTATTCAACTGCGGGTAATTGAGCACTTTTACGGCATATTCGTAAGCATCCGGGTGGGTGTTGAGCAGATAGTTGCAGCGCATCGCCCCCAGCTGCGAATTGTAAATGACATCCGGCTTATTGGAGATTTTCTCCAGTTTCAGGTAATACGGAAGCGCGCCCACATAATCGCCGTTGTTGTACAGGAAGCGCGATACGCGAACAGCCGCCAGCTCGGTGAAGTCCGTATTTGGCTTTTCGAGGATCTCCTTGTAAATCTCCACCGCTTTTACTTCGCTTTTCGTGCGGTAATACGAATTCGCGAGGTAAGATTTAACTTCCGTTTCGTATTTGCCTTTCGGGAATTTCAGCAGGTATTTTTCAATTTCGGTGATCGCTTCCTGGAAGGCGCTGTCTAGGTAAGGCTCGATGGCCGAATTGTAATAAATTTCTTCCTGGTCGTCGATGCTCAGGTCGCCGCACGGGTATTGGGTAATCAGCGCTTCAACCTTCTCCGGCGTGCGCTGGGCTTTGTAGATTTCCACGATGCCTTTCACCGCTTCCGAGCACAACGCCCGGTTTTCAGTATTTTCACCCAGGATCTTGCGGTAAAGCTCTTCGGATTTGCTGTAATCCTTCAGCTTGAAGTAAATGTCTGCGATCTCGATCTCGGCATCTTTGGTCAGCGTCGATCTCGGGTAATCGTTGATCAGCTGCAGGAAGTATTTTTTCGCCTTTTCCTCTTCGTTTTTGAAGCGGTAAGTCAGCCCCGTTTCATAAATTGCCAGCACAATGTATTTCGATTTCGGATAGTTGTTGATGATGTCCAGCAAATGGGCGATTTTCTGATCGGAATCGTTTTTATAGCCATAGGTTTTGGACAGGTAATACATCGCTTTGTCCTGGTTGGCATAATTCAGGTCGAGGCACTCCTTGAAATATTTGATCGCCAGGTCATTCTGCTTGGTCGTGTAATACGCTTCTCCCAAACGCAGCAAGACATCGGATTTTTGTTCCTTGTCCAGGTTGGTGTCACCCTCCTGCAAGTACAAGCGGAAATATTCGATCGCTTCCGGGTATTTCTGTTTGTTCAGGTAAGCATAAGCCACATTGTAAAAGGCGTCCTTGCGGTGCGATGACGTTGCTGTCCCTGGGATGGCGATGTATTCTTTATACGTGCTGATCGCCTTGTCCGTTTTTTTCTGCTGGTTGAAGGCTTCGGCCGTCCAGTAAACCGCATCCGCGCTGATTTTGTCGTCCATATTGTATTTCTGCACCAATTGAAAAGCCGTAACAGCCTGGTCGTAATCACTTTTTTGGTACAGGCTCACGCCCTGGTTATAGGCGATCATCTGGTAAGCGCCTTTCAAACGGATGTCCTTGTCGGGGATCTTATCCAGTGAGCGGAGGGCCAACGCATAGTTGTTAGTTTGCGTAAATACGTTCAGCAAATATTCATACACCTCCTTTTTGCGGTCCGAATCCGGGTATTTTTCGAGGTACAGTTCCAGGGCCTCAATCGCTTCATCATAGGGATTGATGTCGAGCTTGTAAGACAAAATCGCGTAGTTATATAGGGCATCTTCCTGGATATCCTCGTCGATCGGGATCACGGACGCTGCTTCAAAGGCCGTACGCGCATAGGTATTGTTGCCCAGCTTCAGGTAGGATTCGCCGATGTGGTACAGGGAAATCTGTCCGAGGGTGTCCTTGATTTTAGCCACCTTGTCAAACAGTTCGATCGCATTTTCATAATTTGAGCTTTTGTAATAGGCATAAGCCAGTTGGTAATCGTCTTCCCGCTTCGTCTTCGTTTCGATGTTGTATTTCTCAAGGTAAGGGACCGCTTCATCGTATTTTTTCAACTCGTAATACGCATCCCCGATCAGGTGGATCATCTCCAGGCGCGTAGCCCCGCTTGTGCTGTCCATGTAATCCGGGCCTTTTGCAATGACATCATCGTAACGGCCGAGGCGGTAATAAATTTGCACAATGTAAATCTGAGACAGCTGCTTGAAACTTTCGTTACCCACCAGTTTTTCGAAGCCCGACAAAGCCGTCTGGTAGGATTTTTCCTGGTAAGCAATGTGCGAATAGTAATATAAGGCTGCCGGGGCGTAAGTGGAATTTCCGTCCTTCACCTCGTAAAAGGCATTCCGGGCGTCAGTAAAATCGTCCTGTTCAAAATAAGAATAACCGAGCTTGAAATAAAATTCGTCCCGGTTTTCAGGCGCCACGCTGAATTTTGTCAGCTGGTTAAACCAAAAAAGCGTCGTTTTGTAGTCCTTTTTCTGGTAGTAATATTTCCCGATCCGGAAATAAATATCATGCTTATAAATGCTTTCCGGGTAATTCCGGTTGAAGGACTCAAGCAATTGAATGGCATCGTTGTTGAACAGTTCCAATGCCGAAATCCCTTCATAATAAAGGGCTTTCAGGTAATACGGGTCTGTCGGCTGGTTGAGCGTATTGATGAATTTACGGAATTCGATGCGCGCCGCTGCATATTGTTGCTTGGCATACAGGTCCTCGGCGGTGTAAAAAGCAGCGTATTTGGAGTTGTATTTCTCGGAGGTCTGGCTGAATCCGGCCGAAGCTCCCGTCAGCACGAGTGCGAGGAATACGAGGGGCATCAGCCTGTTTTTCAAAAGGGTCAATTTCATGGGTGTCATCGCTAATTCTTAATCTCCAGGGAAAAGTACCGGTGGCGGCCTTCCCCGGGATGCTGGTATAACAAACCCATAAAATTAGGTTACATTTTCGCGGCTTTTTTAGCATTTTTTAAAAGTTTTAAACGTTATTTTGTTAAGATAAAAAAGCAGGAAGCCAGTAAATTCAACGAAATATTGCCCAACTTTACAAAAAAATCCGGCAGCGTGGAAAAGGTAATTTCGATCAAAGGTGCACAGATCTTCCAGCGGGAAGAATTGGTGTTGAATGACATCAGTTTCGAGTTGAGCGAAAACGAAATCGTTTACCTCATCGGGAAGACGGGAAGCGGAAAAAGCAGCTTCCTGAAAACACTTTTCGGCGAATTGCCCCTGAAAGTCGGGAAAGGCGACGTGGCGGGCTACGACCTCCTGCAGCTCAAAAAAGCCGATATTCCCATGCTCCGCCGCAAAATCGGGATTGTTTTCCAGGATTTCCAGTTGCTCACCGACCGCACCGTGTGGGATAACCTCCGTTTCGTGATGCAGGCTACCGGCTGGAAAGACAAAAACCTGATGGAAAAGCGCGCCACCGAAGTGTTGAAAATGGTCGGCCTGGAGCACAAAATCAATGCCATGCCGCATGCCCTCTCGGGTGGTGAGCAGCAGCGCGTTTCGATTGCCCGGGCGCTGCTCAACAAACCGGAGCTCATCCTCGCCGACGAGCCCACGGGCAACCTCGATCCCGAAACTTCGGAAGAAATCATGCGCGTGCTGATCGCCGTAGCCAAAGAAGCCAAATCCGCTGTGCTGATGGCCACCCACGATATGACGATGGTGGAGAAATTCCCGGGACGCATCATCCGTGTTGAAAACGCCAGCCTGCGCGAAATCGACCACCTCAACAAATTCGATCCCTTCAGCACCTTTTTGTCCTGATTTGCCATCTCCCTTATTAATGAGCTGAAAGTCTGAACTTTATTTTTAGTTTTCGCTTGCTTTTCTGAAAGTAAATGCTATATTTGTTGTTATAACTTCAAATTTAACACTATGAAAAAGCTATTACTTGGAATTTTCGCCTTTACTTTTACCGCAACTTTCGCCCAGGACCCCGTTTACGTGAGTGTTACCGGCACCTGTGAGGCCAGCGGCGGGATTACCTGGCAGGAAATGATGAGCGGCGAATATGCCTACTCCGGTTTGTTCAACGGTAAAGACCTGTACATCCGGAACTTCGAATACCAGGGCGACCAAATCCCGATGTCCGTTCGTTTTGATAATACCAAATGGGTGCTCCAGGCCGATGAAACCAGCGAAGTGATTTTTAAAAATACGACGCCTTCATCAGGCACTTTTCCTCCTCTTTCCAATTGGGAGCCAGCCCTCGACCTCGCTGAGGAAGGCTGCACCGCTGAGATGCAAATGGCGGTTCTCTTGTCAACAAAGGAGCTGACGATGAAACAGGAAAGCAGCCGTATTTTTCCGAACCCGGTTTCGGACCATTTCGAATTGGTCAACCTTCCGCACAACGGGACGTATACGATTTCCGATCTGAGCGGAAAAATTGTTAAATCGGGAAGGGCTGACCAGGAAATCATTTTTATCGGCGACTTGTCCGCAGGAAATTACCTGTTTAAAATCACCGGCGAAGATAAGAGCGTGAGCATCCTGAAACTGATCAAAAAATAAACGGCTTCAAACCCGCGAAAAATAAGCCTGCCTGTTGTTTTTAACGGGCAGGTTTTTGATTTCATTTCGCTTTGTTTTAGGGGATAAATCCTTTTTTCCGGTCTTGGTGTTAAATGTTGTCGTTTGGACAACCTTTTGTTCACTTTCAACGTCTTAAACACAAAGTCACTGCATGAAAAAGCTTGTTACGGTTTTCTTTTTAGCGCTCAGCGCAACCCTTTTTGCCCAGCCCGTCGCGAGCTTTACCCTAAGCGATGCTACAGTCTGCGCAGGTGATACCGTAACGATGACCAGCACTTCCAGCCCGAACGGCTCCCCAATCGTCAATTACATTTGGAGTGCCCAGGGAGCTGTGGTCGAACAGGCGCAGGGCGCCAACCTCACCAGCTTCAGCTTTGTGTATACCAACCCCGGCACCTACAATCTGGGGCTGATCGTGCAGGATCAGAACGGACAGGCCAATAACTCCTTTGTCACCAACGCGATCCAGGTCTTTGCCAAACCCACGGCCAGCATGATCAATTCCAACCTGACCTGTACAGGGCCTTTTCAGCTCAATTTCAATAACCTGGGCTCTTCTACCGGCTCTACGATCCAGAGCACCTGGACTTTTCCGGGCGGCTCACCGGCTACGTTTACCGGCAACCAGACCAATGTGAGCTACCCGGCTTCGGGACAGTATACGGCAACCCTGCGCGTAACCGAAACCACAACGGGCTGTTATTCGGAAGTGATCCGGCCGCTCAACCTCAATACTTTCATTGCTGATTTTACCGTTCCGGCAACAATTTGCAAAGGCGCAAGCTTCCAGCTATTTGACGCAAGCACCACCGGCGCCAATGTCTGGTC
>CBINGV010000049.1:0-16568 GCA_966250255.1 uncultured Flavobacteriales bacterium
AAGCTGAAATTGTATGTAGCCGGTGGGACTACAACGAAGTAGTCGCCTTAGACTTAGTCAGCTGTACCTTTGAAAGAGTATGGAAATATCCAACGTTTAATTTTGCAAAAGCAAAAGCATCCAACGAAGATCAAGCTATTCGTTTATGGCTATATGGAATTGTTCAAACTCAGTTGACGAATTTCCACAACAATAATACATGTCATGAGCCTACCGGAGAAGAAGATTTGGCTGTCATCAATTCAACAGAAGAACTGATTGATTATACATGTTCTGGAAACATCGAAGCCAAAAAAGTTTTGAGAAAAAAAATGGAAATCGTGGATAAAGGGCTATCACTACTCGGAAAAAAACATAAAATCATTTATTTAACTTATCGAGCTTATGAGAAACCCAAGAAAAGAGTGCCACGATCAGTTCTCGATAAACTTCGGACACAATTGAATTTAACACAAAATTCTGTCAAAGTTTATAAAAATGAGGCATATGAAATAATGGAAAAATATATTCAAGAGTATGGAAAAAACTAATCATTTCAGCACAGAAGAATTTGATGAATTGTTGGGATCAGTAGGTTATCTCATGCCCAGTAATGAATTGGAAATACTAAGATTTAACAAACTGTATGAAGAATATGAATTCAAAACAGCCAAAATGAGCATAGATTTCACGTCTATCATCGAAGATCGTTTTACATGTAGTCACCGTTCAGCAATCATAATAGATATGGATACGAAGGAAATTGAAAAATTACGTATGGTAGCGCGGAATGGAGAAACAAATATTCCGAATGACATATTGGCGAAAATGAGAGCTAAACATCGCAGAAAAAATGACGGTAAAGAATAGTTCTGATTCATATATTGAGCAATTAGCTGATGCAATAGCTAAGCTGCACGATCAAGCCGAGGATGTTTTAGAATCAGTCCTTCTTGATGAAGGCATTGAAGTATTTTATGATGATTATGGAGATTCGTTTGACGGCATGACTTTTTATGACGATCACACGTTTTTCATTCACATGAATACTCGAAGGGGCAACATTGCGAACTCACCAAGAGGAAGGTTTACCTTGGCTCATGAGTTAGGGCATTATTTCATCGATAATCACAGACTGGGATTGATAAATGGATTACTAACACCTCATGGTTCGGTATCATCGAATAAGCCTGAAAGAACAGATCGGATTGAGAGGGAAGCAGATTATTTTGCTGCATGTATGCTTATGCCTTTTAGTCGCTTTGCTAAAGAAATTAAGGACAAAAAATTCAATTTTCAACTACTTAGAAGTCTTCAATCTCGGTTCAATGTTAGCCTCACAGCAACAGCATTCCGGTTTAAAGATGTAGGGAATTATCCTATCACAATTATTTACGCAGTTGATCACAAAATCAAGTGGGTTTTCCAAAGCCATGATTTTCCGTACAAATACTTGTGTGAAAAATATCCGATAATTCCTGAGAACACCTTAATGGACAAATGCTTTAAAAAACAATCAAAATCTGATATGACTATTGACGTATGGGCTATTGAATGGTTTAATTATGTTAGCAAAGAACAACTTCAAAGGAAATTTAAGGAGCATTGCATTATACATGAAAACAAGGCTCTTAGTGTGATTTGGTAAATTGTTAAGACAGATTTTGAATTTTAAATGTCTGTGGCATCATTTCTCCTTTCGATCTGCTTATGTTTTTCTTTAACTTCCCCTTTTTCGTCAACCACAATTTTGAACCCCAAATTGTATAGCGGGTTGCGGAATACAACTTTATTGCAATCAGATTTCCCACCTTTGTTTTGAAATTTCTAAATTTCAATTCCTTTGTGAAATCCATATACTTTTTCTAAGCAGAAATTCTTCTCAGTTTATTATAAATTGCGTTCGTAACGGCCTTCAACCCTCCTTTTGTCGAATCATAATTTTCGTATTCTTCCAGCAGATCGAAATACTTTGTATATAACTCTTCCGTACGGTTTTCTTCTTCAACTCCCATTAAAGCGAATATAATCGGTGCGATATTTACCCGATAAGAACTTGCCTCAATATTCATACGGTTGAAGCTGTTAATCATTCTCGCGTTGATCAAATCGCATTTAATCAACTCAATTACCAAGTGCTTCATGTTTCAGTGTTTTTTTGTAATCCAAAAGCAAGCCGTAGATCTTTACCGCCATCTTTTCAAATCCGGTTTCGTCCGCAATTTTAATACTAACTCCATGTCCTGATTCCTTGAAATATTCTCTTGCTATGGCCTCACAGGTTGAACAATCATCAAAGCCCATCAAATCAAAAACCAATTCATTCAGTTTCAGGTAATATTTATCGGCATCAAACTCCAGGTGGAAGTCCAGGCCATCAATCATTTTCCTGTTCTTCAAATCGGCTTGGATCAAAGTAATAATCAACTTTTTATTTCTCATGATTATCAAATTAGATTATTTAATTAATTTTTTAGATCATTATTTGTTGCTGTAAAATTATAACAAATAAACGAATGAAGAAAATAAAATATAATAAAAAGTTATTTTATTAAAATATTAAGGCAATTTCCAATGTTAAAATCTAAATATATATTTGCTGTTAAATAGTAATAAATTGTCGAATAACACTAATAATATGACGAAACGCGTAATCAACCGTATAAAAGTGGTGCTTGTCGAGCAGGGTCGGACAAACAAATGGTTAGCTGACCAATTGGGAAAAACTACCCCTACAATTTCGCGCTGGTGTACAAACGATATGCAACCGTCACTGGATACGTTAGTTGATATTGCCCAAATATTAAAAGTTGATGTTCGGGAACTTTTGATTTCTACCAAATAGTATTTTCTTCTTAAATTTTCTGAAAGTTTAAAGTCATCTTAGCAATCCAAGGTCTTTTTCAATTTAACAATCATATAACCTCTACCGATCATTTTTTTTCATAAATTAGCAACGTGAAATACTTTTGGATCATATTAAGCGCTTTCATTTTGTTTCTCTCCATTACACCTTGCTGTGATGACGAAAAGCATGATGCTGTTACGCATACTACCATTTCACAAAGTGATCACCACGATTCACACGAACACCAGGCTTGTTCTCCTTTTTGTGTCTGTTCCTGCTGTGGAAGCCACGGAGTAAATATCCAACAGGCATCAATAGGCATTGAAGCATTCTTAATGCCGGAATCCGAGTATAAAGTCAGCAAACCAACATCCGACCTCGTTTCAACTTTTGAAGCCAATATCTGGCAACCGCCTCAATTGGGTTAATCGTTTCTTACTGTTCATGCTATGCGGATATTAACTTGTCCGTTACTCCTTGTTAAGCATGAATTTTATTCACGATTAATTTCAATTTATGTTAGATAAAATCATTCAATTCAGCATAAAGAATAAGATCGTGATCGGCTTATTCACAGTGGCATTAATAGCCGTAGGAAGCTACTCATTAAGTAAACTTCCCATTGATGCGCTGCCTGATATTACTAATAACCAGGTGCAGATCATAACCACATCTCCAACACTTGCTACCCAGGAAGTAGAACAGTTTATTACTTATCCGGTGGAAATTGCCGTCAAACCAATTCCCAAAGTGGTAGAGCTTCGTTCCATTAGTCGTTTTGGTTTGAGTGTTGTTACCGTCGTTTTTGAAGAAGACGTTGACATTTACTGGGCCAGGGCCCAAATCACCGAACGCCTGAAGGAAGCTGAAAACAATATTCCGCAGGGCTTGGGAAATCCCGAAATCGCACCTGTAAGCACCGGTTTAGGGGAAATTTATCAGTATGTGGTTTTCCCGAAGAAGGGATATGAGCATAAGTATTCAGCAACCGATTTGAGAACGATCCAGGACTGGATCATCCGGCCACAGCTTCTGGGAACTCCGGGAGTAGCGGAAGTAAATACACTCGGTGGAAGTTTGAAGCAATACGAAATTGCGATCAACCCCGACAAGCTGAAAAGCATGAATACGACAATCGCGGAAATTTTTGATGCGCTTGAAAAGAACAATGAAAATACGGGTGGTGCTTACATCGACAAAAAACCGTATGCTTATTTTATCCGCGCAATCGGTATGGTTGATGGAATTGATGCCATTAATAAAATTGTCGTCAAAAATGAAAACGGGATCCCGATCCTGATCCGTGATGTTGCAACTGTTCAGATTGGGAGCAGCATTCGTTTTGGAGCAGTTACCAAAGACGGGAACGGCGAAGAAGTAAGCGGAATGGCTTTGATGCTCAAAGGGGAAAATAGCGCAGAAGTAGTCAAGCGGGTAAAAGAAAAGATGGAGCAGATTAAAAAATCTTTGCCTGAAGGTGTTGCCATCGAAGCGTTTATGGATCGGACAAAACTCGTAGATAAAGCCATTGGTACGGTGAAAACGAACCTCATTGAAGGAGCATTAATTGTTATTTTCATCCTGGTTTTGCTCCTGGGCAACTGGCGCGCAGGTTTGGTCGTTGCTTCCGTTATTCCGCTTTCATTACTGTTTGCAGTGAGTATGATGCACCTTTTTGGTGTGAGCGGGAACCTGATGAGCCTCGGGGCAATTGACTTCGGGTTGATCGTCGACGGAGCAGTAATTATCGTTGAAGCCATTATTCACCGTTTGCAGGTAGATAAAGTCAGCCGGATTTTGACCCGCAGGCAAATGGACGAGGAAGTTTACATGGCTTCTTCTAAAATCAGGAACAGTGCCGCTTTCGGAGAAATCATCATCTTGATCGTGTACCTGCCAATTCTTGCTTTGGTTGGAATTGAAGGTAAGATGTTCGGGCCGATGGCTCAGACAGTTTCATTTGCAATCCTGGGCGCTTTCCTCCTGTCGTTGACATACGTTCCGATGATGTCGTCTTTTGTGCTGAAAAGGCAAACCGGGCACAAACCAAACATCAGCGACCGGATCATTGGAGCTATTCAAAAAATATATCAACCCATTTTAACAAAGGCACTCCAGGCCAAAGCGCTGATTGTTTCGGCTGCGGTTGTTTTACTTGTCATTTCCCTAATGTTGTTTGACCGTTTGGGAGGTGAGTTTATACCGACATTGGATGAAGGCGATATTGCAACGCATCTGATTATCGCTTCCGGAAGCTCGCTTTCACAGGAAATCGAATCAACCACCAAAGCTGAAAAAATACTGAAAAAACGATTCCCGGAAGTTAAGATGATCGTCACAAAAATCGGAAGCGCGGAAATCCCGACCGACCCGATGCCAATGGAAGCTGGGGATATGATTATCATGCTAAAAGACAAAAGCGAATGGACTTCGGCGAAAACCAAAGAAGAACTGATGGAAAAGATGGAAAAAGCTTTATCTGAAATTCCAGGTGCAACTACCGAATTTTCGCAGCCGATCCAAATGCGATTCAACGAATTAATGACGGGCGTTCGCAGTGATGTTGCCGTAAAAATTTATGGTGAAGACCTGGAAATGCTCGTCAGTAAAGGCGATGAAGTGCTTCAGCTTATCCAAAGCATCAACGGTGTTGCGGATGCCAAAGCGGAGCGGGTGGCAGGCCTGCCACAAATCACAGTTAAATACAACAAAGATAAGCTTGCCTTGTATGGACTCAATGTTGGAGATTTAAACAAAGTGATTCGCATCGGTTTCGCTGGTGAAAAAACGGGAGTAGTCTATGAAGGCGAAAAGCGTTTTGATATGGTTTTACGCCTGGCGAAAGATAACCGAATGGATATTTCCAACCTGAAGACTTTGTATATAACGCTTCCGTCCGGTAGCCAGATCCCACTGGAACAGGTAGCCGACATCAATTATGAACCTGGGCCGATGCAGATCAGCCGGGAAGACGGAAAAAGACGTATTGTAGTAGGCTTCAATGTCCGGGGCAGGGACGTAAAAAGTGTGGTGGATGAAATTCAGAAGAAACTGGATCGAAAGTTCAAATTGCCGCCTGGATATTATGTAACTTACGGCGGTCAGTTTGAAAACCTCGTTGAAGCATCTGCGCGGCTTTCGATCGCTGTACCGGTCGCTTTGCTATTGATTTTTATATTACTGTTCTTCACCTTCCGCTCTGTTAAGCAATCCTTGCTGATCTTTACGGCCATTCCATTTTCCGCGATTGGCGGTGTGATGGCTTTGTGGCTCCGGGATATGCCTTTCAGCATATCTGCGGGAGTAGGATTCATTGCTTTATTCGGAGTTGCTGTATTGAACGGAATTGTATTGATCGGCTATTTCAACCAGTTAAAGGCAGAAGGAATGAACGATGTATATGAACGCATTTACGAGGGGACGAAAGTTCGTTTGCGCCCCGTGATCCTGACGGCTGCTGTTGCATCTTTGGGATTCCTCCCCATGGCATTAAGCACGAGTGCAGGAGCTGAAGTTCAAAAACCTTTGGCTACCGTTGTAATCGGGGGCTTGATAACGGCTACATTGCTTACCTTGATTGTGCTGCCGATCCTGTACCTGTATTTTGAAAAAGGTTTTAGAAAAAAACGCAGAAAAGTAGTTTCTGCCGCTTCGATCCTTGTTCTTTTTATGCTGGCCGGGAATAATCTTAACGCGCAGGTTTTGCCTTCCCTGACACTACAAAATGCCATTGAATTGGGGCAAAAGAACAATCAGCAGGTACAAGCCGGCGAATTGAATTTGGGCGCGCAAAAGCAATTAAAAGCAACGGCATACGAATTGCCAAAAACAGAGTTCAACGGTATGTTTGGGCAGTACAACGCCCGTGCGTTTGATCAAAACTATTCTATATCGCAAAGCATCAATCCTTTTCAATTCGGAGCAAACCGCGGTGTTTTGGAATCAGTTGCCAAAAGCAGTGAACTGAACCTCAACCTGACGAAGCAGCAGCTTACATTTTCCATCCGTCAATCCTGGAATAAGCTGCTGTACTACATGGAAAAGGATCGCTTGCTTAAACAGCAGGACAGCTTATTGCAGCAATTTTCAAAAGCAGCCACCCGCCGGTATGAAACCGGGGAAATCCAGGCACTGGAAGCGGCTACGGCTACCGTTAAGCAGCAGGAACTGCAACAGCTGATCAAACAAAACGATGTACAGGTATTCTCCGAAAAATCCAACCTCAAAGCCTTGCTAAACCTCACAACGGATTTCAATATGAGCGAAAGCGGCTTCAGCATATTAACAGGAATTGCAGTAACGGACAGTAGTGCTTTAAAACAAAACCCGGAACTGGCAATTGCTCTCCAGGAAGTGCAAAGGGCGATGGCAAACAAGCAACTCGAAAAAGCACAATTGTACCCTGACCTGAAGGCTGGCTATTTCATTCAATCCCTTACCGGCAACCAGGACGTAAACGGGCAAACTATTTATTACAACGGTGTACCAAGGTTCCAGGGAGTAACGGTTGGCGTATCCGTTCCGATTTTTGCCGGTGCGCAGTCAGCACGGGTACGTGCGGCAGAAAGCATTATCCAGGAACAGCAAAAAAATGCCGAATACCTTGAAACAAAGCTGCGCAGCCAACTCGCACAGCAGCTTGAGGAAATGAAGACATACGGCAACCTGGTAGAATATTACGAAAGCTCAGCCCTTCCTGTCGCAAGAACCATTTCATCCAATGCGGAAAAAAGTTACCACGGCGGTGATATATCCTATATTGAATTTATTCAGGCTTTGCAAACTTCGCTTGACATCCGGGCAAACTACCTGAACGCAATACTCAGCTATAACCAGGCTGTTATCAACTTACAATATTTGTTGAATCAATAAGCAAGAAATCATGAAAAAAACAAGCATCATATATATCATTCTCGGAGCCGCTTTACTGGTTGGCCTGATCTTTTATTTTAAATCCGGTGATCCTGAAAAAGAGCAGCAGGAAGAAGAACATCATGCCGAAGAAAACCCTAGTGAAGGCACGGTAAAAGAAGTTGAACTGAATGAAGCTCAATACCAGGCATCAGAAATAGTTCTTGGAACATTTGAAATGAAAAACCTGAGTGAAGTCATTAACACCAGCGGTTATACGAAATTGCCGCCGCAAAACCAGGCGGATGTTTCGGTCTTCATTTCCGGAATTGTAAAATCCATCAAAGCAATCGAGGGGCAATACGTCAAAAAAGGACAAACACTGGCTACTATTGAAAGCATGGAATTTACCCGGCTCCAGGAAGCCTACCTCACCTCGAAAAGCAACCTGGAATTATTGTCAAGCGAATACGAAAGGCAAAAAACACTGAACGAAGAAAATATCAATTCCAAAAAGGCCCTGCAAAAAGCAAAGTCCGAATACGAAATTGAAAAAGCCCGGTTTGCTTCTCTTAAAAAGCAGATGAATACCTTAAACCTGAGCGGATCCGGCAGCACAGTTTCCACGATGTCTGTCACTGCGCCGATCAGCGGTTACATTACGGAGGTAAATGTGAACATTGGAACAAATGCCGAACCCGGAAAACCGCTTTTTAGTATCGTAGATAATTCCAAAATGCACGTCGATTTATTGGTGTATGAAAAGGATTTGCAAAAAGTAAAGACCGGGCAAACAGTAAATTTCATTTTAACCAACCAGGATAACACGGAAATTAAAGGGAAAATTTTCAGTATCGGCAAAGCCTTTGAAAACGAAACTAAATCCGTTGCAGTTCATGCCGACATCCTGAATGACAAACAAATGCTGATCCCCGGCATGTATGTAAACGCCTTGATTGATGTCGGGTTTCATAAAGTACAGTCACTTCCGGCTGAAGCCATCGTAAAAGCAGACGGCAGGGAGTTTATTTTTGTGCTCGAGGAAGAAAACGGAACTGAATCACATGAAGAAAGCAGGGAAGATCACGAAGAACACGATCATGCAGAAGAAGGGAAAAGCTATCATTTCAAACGCATCGAAGTTAAAACCGGGACTTCACAGCTCGGTTTTATCCAGGTGAAAGTATTGCAACCGATCGAAGCAGACGCGAAAATAGTCTTAAAAGGGGCATATTACATCCAGAGCCACTTGCTTAAAAGTGAAGGCGGCGGCGGACATGAACATTAAAAATTAGTTGTATGGATCCAAATCACAAACATACTTACGATGAGCATGGCAACATGACTTGCTGCTCCCTCGAAGAAAAAATAGATGTCAACTCCGGAACACCTCACATTCATACTGATGAGCATGATCACGCAGACGCAGACGCACATGATCACGGACAAACAGCTGCTAATCCCTGGAAACAATATATTCCTGCAATCATTAGTTTTTTATTGCTGCTGACAGGTATCCTGTTTGAACAAGTATGCAAACCAGTCTTTTTTGAAGGGTATTTTAAACTGGCCTGGTATATTGTAGCTTATGTTCCTGTTGGGCTTCCGGTAATGAAAGACGCCGTAAAATCCATCGCAAAAGGTGCTTTCTTTTCAGAGTTCCTTTTAATGACGATTGCTACTGTCGGGGCATTTTTCATCGGTGAATATTCCGAAGGTGTTGCCGTAATGGTATTTTATGCAGTAGGAGAATTATTTCAAACTGCTGCTGTCAATCGGGCAAAAAGAAGCATCAAAGCCTTACTTGATATTCGCCCGGATCAGGTGAATGTAAAACGGGGTGCTTCGGTTCAAACCGTATCGCCTTCAGATATTCAGATTGGTGATGTGATCCAGGTAAAACCGGGTGAAAAAGTTGCGCTTGACGGTGAACTGATCTCAGAATCTGCTTCCTTCAATACCGCGGCGCTGACAGGCGAAAGCAAGCCTGATACGAAAAGACAGGGTGAACACGTCTGGGCCGGAATGATCAACCTCAACTCGGTTTCAGAGATCAAAGTGACAGCTTTGTTTAAGGACAGTAAGCTTTCAAAAATATTGGAGATGGTCCAGGATGCCACTTCCCGGAAATCGCCTACTCAATTGTTCATTTCAAAATTTGCAAAAATATATACGCCTATTGTTGTGTTTTTGGCAATCGGAATCTGCTTCCTGCCATACTTCTTTGATTCAGGCTATGTTTTCCAGGATTGGCTGTACAAATCCTTAGTGTTTTTGGTTATTTCCTGTCCTTGTGCCCTGGTTATTTCTATTCCGCTGGGTTATTTTGGCGGGATCGGGCTGGCTTCCCGAAACGGAATTCTTTTCAAAGGCTCTAATTACCTGGACGTAATGACAAAAATTGACACGATTGTTATGGATAAAACCGGCACTTTGACGCAAGGTGTTTTCAACGTGCAGAAAGTGGTAAGCAAAGACATCGACGAAAAGGAATTGATCCGGCTCACAGCAGCGATTGAAAGTAAGTCCACGCACCCGATTGCTGCCGCAGTTGTTCAATATGCAAAAAATACAGCTGACGGTTTGAGCATTGAGAACGTAGAGGAAATTTCCGGACACGGGCTGAAAGGAAAAATTGATGGAAAAGATGTCCTGGCAGGCAATTTAAAGCTATTGGAAAAATATAACATTGCTTATGAAAAAGACCTCGAAAGCATTGTGGAAACAATTGTTGTAATTGCTATTAATGGTAAATATGCCGGTTACATTACAATTGCTGATGAAATCAAAGAAGATGCTCAAAAAGCCATTGCAGATATGCACAGCTTAAACATCAAAACCGTTATGCTTTCAGGCGATAAACAAAGTGTTGTGGACCGGGTTGCAAAAACGTTGTCCGTTGATCAGGCTTTTGGAGATTTGCTTCCTGAAAATAAGGTGGAAAAAGTACAGGCGCTTAAAGATCAAAAACGGACAATCGCCTTTGTTGGGGATGGCGTTAACGATGCCCCGGTTATCGCTTTAGCAGATGCGGGGATTGCAATGGGCGGTTTAGGAAGTGATGCTACCATTGAAACAGCAGATATTGTAATCCAGAATGATCAGCCATCAAAAATTGTAACTGCTATCAAAATCGGCAAGCTCACCCGGAAAATCGTCTGGCAGAATATTATATTAGCTATGACCGTTAAAGTGATAGTCTTAATTATGGGAGCCGGAGGTTTGGCAACTTTATGGGAAGCGGTTTTTGCGGATGTAGGAGTAGCTCTGTTGGCAATTCTGAATGCGGTTAGAATTCAAAGAATGACTTTATAAAAACAAAGGAATGAAAATTCATTTAAGAATACCACCCGGTTTGCGGCTGGAAGTTTTAAAAGAACTCGACCTGGCAAAGAAAGCTGAAAAAAGCGCAGATTTCTTTGCTGCCTGGAACCACCTGGAGCGAGCTCACATACTTGGGCAGGCGTGGCCGTCTGAGCATTCAAAAACCCATTGGAAAATGCTGTGCTTCGCGCTTCGCAGGAAAAATGCAAAAGAAATTTTCGGTCAGCTTCCGCGCCTGATCTTTGGCGGTGTTAAATCCTTCCTCGGTGAAATACCTGTTGGAAATACAGGTGGCTCGAATGTATCGCCTATAAAGCCGATGCCTATCCCGGATGATCTGAAAAAAACACTTGATAGCTATTAATTGATTAATTTTAATAACTCATTTTTACTTTTAAATTATGAAAAAAATAATTCTACTGGCATTCATTTGCTTATCCAACCTCATGTTTGCACAGGCAAAAAAGCAAACGATCATTGTTAAAACACCAAACAAATGTGATCATTGCAAAGTCTGTGAAACCTGCGGTGGAAAACTGGAAACCGATCTATACTATGTGAAAGGCATCAAGCTCGTTGAATACAATGAACAGGACATGACTACCAAAGTTGTATATAAAACAAAAAAGATCACTCCCGAACAAATCCGTAAGGAAATTGCCAAATTAGGCTTTGACGCTGACGGTCTTCCAGCTGATCCGGATGGATATGCAAAGCGTGACGGGTGCTGTAAATGATTATTTATTTCGCATTTAAACAAGAAAGCCTCCTCACTTGCGTGAGAAGGCTTTCTTAAAATTCAAAAGAACTTTTATTTATCGTCGCTGCACATCATCGGGCAAATACAATTTGGATCACCTGGTTGACAGGTGGGTGTGATTTTGCAACATTTCGTTGGATCATCACACTTTGTTTCACTTTTTGAATTGGTATTTGCAAAAACTACTGTTCCTGCTACAATGATTACGGCTACTGCGCCTATGATTACTTTTTTCATGATTTCTTTAATTATACATTAATAAAATGGGGTTTCTCAAAAGATAGGTTACGCTATTTTACCTGCAAATTCCGGAGGATGAAAAAGAGAAAAAAGGTATTCACTTTTTGCAAACTCATTGTAAGAATAATAAGTCTTTTCCTCAACTTCAGATATGTAAATCGGGTAAATCAATTTTTCAGAAAGCGCTACGTGGCATAACGGGCAATTCTCAAAAGGATTGCACAATCCGGATGGGCAGCAAGGTTTTTCAGGTTTTGACTGTTTGTTGGATTTGTAACACGTCTTTTTTGCGATGAAACAGCAATTGTTAGAGCAAACCTGTACCGTGGTGTTTTTAGAAAAATTACAGATAGTCTTCACCACCGGATGCACAATCATAAAGCACATGAATATGGTTACTATCAAGCTGATTCTTCTCATTATCAATACAAAAATAAAAAATAATCATGCAAATTGAAGTTATATTATTCCTTACGACCTTTTTACGCTGTTATTTTTCTACTTCCTCACAACTCTTTTTGGACACCATAAAACGGTAAGCAAACCCGCCGGTAAACTGGTATTGCGAAGCTACCTGCATTCCGTTTAGGTATTGATAAAGCGGTATTTCACTGTACGCATACAACGTGAGGTTTTTGTATGTATAGCTTAACTGCGGTACAAAAAAGACTTTTTTACTTCCTGATGATTTCGCGTCAATATTGTATAAAGCCAGGACATCAACATTTTTGTCATAGCGCATTCCACCAACGTATTCTCCCTTTATTTGCATTGTGATACCGATCCGCTTTTTATAGAACATCCGATTGATGAAAAGGCCAATGCTGGCATAATCACCAAATTTCATACTAAGTGGGTTCCAGCCTTTTTTAATGTACAAGGCATTTGCAAATACTTTAAGTTTTGGTTGCAAGTATTCCTGCATAGCGAAACCATAAAAAATAAAATCCTGTGAACCGTTCGTAGGCTGAACCGTTGGCGGTGAGGTTGTATAATAATCTTTTTGCGTAAAGGGATTGGTATAGACCAGGACAGAATCATTATAGGTTCCAATCGGGATTTTGTATCCCAGGCCCAGTGTAATTTCAGTTTTTCGTTTTTCGGTCTTTTTATTGAAAATTTCGTAGCGAGGGAACAGGATCAAATCACCAAAGCCGGATGAACTGATTGTGTCCGATTGCCCTAAACCTATTTGTGTGCGGTTCAGGAAATAACCTGTTTCGATGGAAAAAGTTAGGTTTTTTGAAAGTCCGTAAGCCAGGCGCGTATAAATGTAATCGCTTTTCAGGCTTTCAAACATCCTTGCTGTGTCATGGTCGGCCACCATAAAGATATTGGAGGCTGTATGCTGGTAGTTGCTTGAAAACTCCATTTGTTTTTCGGTCAAAACACCTTGCGAAGATCCTCCGGCAATCGGGCTTCCACTGCCACCGGAACAGCAACCCTGTCCGAAGGAATGAAATGCCGAACAGATGAACGTTATAACAGCTATCTTCCTTACCATAAAATTAATGTGAGATCACCACTTTAACAGTTCGGGAAGTCTTCTGATCCGTGCAATGCACAAAGTAAGTTCCTGCACTTAGCTGAGAAGTATTGAATTGTATGGCCTTTTGATTGGAATCCCATTTACCTTTAAAGATTTGAGAAACTTCGTTACCAGCTATATTTTTAAGCACAATGCTCATCTCATCCATTTTTTGAAATCCAAATGCTTCTGCATTGATACTAACATTATCGGTTCCGGGATTAGGATAAACAACCATTTCGTCTTTTCCGGAAAGCTCATTAACAGACGCAGAAGCTAATGCGGAAGCAATGGCATTGGAAATATTCACCGCATCAATGTCATTGTTATTTTCATTGTAATATACAGTATGGCTGTTACCTCCCAAAACAACAATTTTTGGCATTCCATCCGTGCCATAATCTGCCATGTTGATCAGAGCATTAGAAAAAGGGGTAAAATCAGTCATGCCATTATTCTCCGCCCAGGCGCCTAAAGAGCTGCAAGTGGTGTTTCCGTAATCGTCAACCAGGTAAAACAGGACTTCTCCCGGGTTACTTGTCGCGTAATTCTGAACAGCGGTATAAGCTGACAATGCACCATTGATACAACCGCCGCATGGCATTACCCAGGCGATCACAACAACTTTCCCGGCATCCAGCTCGGTAAATAAATCATGTGAAACCGCATGGCAGTCCTCACATGTAAAGTTAACAGCAGTTGTTTGCGAAAAGCTGCGGGAGGCGTAAATAGTCGCACATATTGCCAAACATAAGGCAATTGATTTAGTAAAATGTTTCATAAATAGTAATGAATTTGACGTAAATATAACACACCGGAGCAGAATACACAATTGTTTAACAGGATAATCTTGGAATCTTAAATTGGCTTAATTCGGGTAAAATCATCCGGGGCAATTCAGTTATTAGCATTTCAATAATTCTCTGAAAATGTATTTGATTCATGAAAAAGTGAGCATCTTTTTTCGTTTCTTTGTAAATTATGAAAAGGCTGCCCCTTTATATATTGGTTGTTTTTTATTTCCTTATCAGCATAAGGATCACAGCCAATGTACACTACTGTAAAGGGAAATTCAAGTCAATTTCAATCGTTGGGTTTACGAAACAAAAGAAGTGTTGCAAGGGTACTACTATGGCTGGAAATTGCTGTAAGGATTCTAAATTTTCACTCAAAAAAGGAGATTCCAGCGAAAAGAGCTTAAGCTCGACTGTTGTTCCAAAAATTTATTTTGAATACGCACAGCCATTGGCTATCCTAACACCTGTTTATACAGCGGAGTTTCAAAAAAATGATGAACCGGTACGGATAAACCCGCCTCCGCCGCCCGCGGCATTTCCTTCAATTTATATCAAAAACTGTGTTTTCATAATATGATTTTAACCTGATTAAAGTATAACGCATCCGATTGGTGCGAACATTTTTATTCAGTATTTAAAATTATATCATCATGAAAAAACTTTTTATCTTATTACCCTTGATGAGCTTGTTAAGCTTATCGGTAATCACTTCTTGCAGCACTTCAAAAGAAGAAACATACAGTGCTTATAAATGCCCCATGAATTGTGAAAACAAAACCTACGACAAGCCAGGAACATGCCCGGTTTGCGGAATGGAACTCGAGGGCGTTAAATCAAAAAAATAACTTTTAAAACTCATTAAATGAAAACAAGAATAACTCCAATTTTAACATTGGCTGCCCTGCTGTGTTTTGCAGGCGCTTCCGCTCAAACAACAGCAATGAATTTTACAGGCCAGGATTGCAATGGCAACAATGTTGACCTGTTTTCCGACCTGGATGCAGGGAAAGCGGTGATGCTTATTTTTTACATGCCTAACTGTGGTTCCTGTCCGCCGGTTGCTTCAGAAATGCAAACCATGGCAAACAACATCAACAGCACTTATCCGGGGCTGGTGAAAGCCTATTCGTTTCCTTACCAAAACAGCACAAGCTGTACATCATCTGCCAATTGGGTGATCAATAATGACCTGACACTTTTTACCCCTATGGACAGCGGTGCGGTACAGGTGGCCTATTATGGCGGTTTCGGAATGCCGACCGTTGTTTTACTCGGCGGTGATAACCAGGATGTCTTGTTTGTAACTCAGGATTACAATACGGCTGACACAACGACGATGCGCGATCTTATCCTGGGCACATTTACCGCCGGTTTATCTGAAACTTCAATACAGAAGCTTTCTGCTTACCCGAACCCTTCAGCAAATATTCTGAATGTAAGCTTCAACCTGGCTTCGGAATCTGAAGTTGCAGTTGAGCTGCTTGATTTGAAAGGCAGGGTGATCATTTCCGGTGAACGACAAAAAGGGAATAAGGGCCTTTTTGAAAAACAGATTGACGTATCCGCACTTCCGGCTGGAACTTACCTGATCCGGGTTCAGGCGGGAGAATATAGTACAATACAAAAAGTGAATGTTCTCCACTAAAGATATACTCAAAGGCTTTATCCTGGCAGTCACCGTACTTTGTGTGGCTGCCGGTGAAGTCTATTCACAAAGTTACTATCATTCGCCTAACGATACCTTAATAGCTTTTACGGAACCAGGTAATTCCGTAACGATGAATATAACGCAGGTTCATTCTGCGAGTGACACGCTACAATTTGCCTGGAATAAATTATCGGTTTCGATGCCTGAAGGATGGTCAGCGACAATCTGTGATAACATCATGTGCTACACATCCCTGGTAGAAAATGGGATTACCTTGCCCGTATTGCCCGGCGATAATGGATTAATGCTTATTCATTGCCAACCTTCGTTAACACCTGGAATTGCTGTTATTCGTTACACGATTTATGAAACGTCCACTCCCTGGCAGGTTGATACACTCACCTGGATCATCGAAGCAAATCAGCTTTCTGTACCAACTGCTCCTGAAAATGATCTGTCCTATACTTTAGTTGACAATCGCTTTTTGATAGGCGGTGCTAACAATTACAACTTCTTAACCCTAATAAATATGTCCGGCCAGCAAATTTTGTCAAGCCGTGTAAAACCTTTTGAAGAAATTATACTGCCTTTGA
>CBINGV010000050.1:0-16446 GCA_966250255.1 uncultured Flavobacteriales bacterium
GGTATGGTAGGAGCTGCTATTTCAACCGGGTTTGCCATTATGGTTTACAATGTTGGGCGAATGATTTTTATTCTTTTTGCCTATAAAATCCATCCTTTCCACTGGAACCAGTTGTGGATTTTTGTTTCTTTCGGAGTGGTGCTTGCTTTGCTGGAGCTTTTGCCTGCCATTACGAACAATGCCCTGGTGGAAGCGCTGATCAACTCCGTATTCGTAACGATTTTGTTTCCGGGCTCGATTTATTTTTTACATTTAGAACCTGAAATCAACGCATACCTGAAAAACGGGAGCGACTTCCTACTCAAAAAAATAAAACGATGAAACAATTTTTAGTCTTTGTTTGCCTCTGCTGCTCAACGGCTTTGTTTGCTCAAAATGTAGAAAAAATGGACGATGCGCTGCGCAAGTACCGCCAGGATTCGTTGCAGGAGATTTATTTCAACCGGATCTTCTCGGAAGAAATTACGACATGTTTCCAGGTTTCGCCCGAGCTGTTTTTGGCCGAATGGTCCAAATTTTCAAGAGCGGTGGCCAAATATGCACATGATCATGATTTTATCTGGGGGAAAAAGACCATCGCTCAGGTAGACGTTTACTTTAACAAGGATGAAAAAATCGATCATTTTTTTGTTGAAGTGCGCGACCCGGCTTTCACCGAGGAGAAATACCGAAAACTCATGGCCCTGTTGAAGGATTTTTCCAAAGAGTACAAATTTACGATCGATGCGGCGATTCCTTTTACGAATTCCGGCTCGATTACCTTTTACGATTAATTTGACAAACCCATGAGTGCCGTTTTAGTAGCTTCCATTCTCATTGCTTACTTTCTTGTCCTGATCCTGATTTCGTATTTCACTTCACGGAACGCAACGAGTGAAACTTTTTTTACCGGTAACCGCCAAAGCCCCTGGTACCTGGTTGCTTTCGGAATGATCGGAACCTCGCTTTCGGGCGTGACTTTCGTTTCCGTTCCCGGGACTGTCGGAGCAGGGGGCTGGTATTATTTTCAGCTGGTGTTGGGCTTTTTTATCGGTTACCTGGTGGTGGCCTATGTTTTATTGCCGCTTTATTACCGTTACAACCTGACGTCCATTTACCGTTTCCTGGAATACCGCCTGGGCTTTCAGGCCTACAAATGGGGAGCGGGCTACTTTATTTTGTCGCGCACCTTGGGGGCAACGATCCGGCTCTACCTGGTGATCAATGTGATGCAGATTTTTGTGCTCGACGAATTGGGCCTTCCTTTTTGGGCCACCAGTTTGCTGATTATGCTCATGATCCTGGCCTACACCTTCAAAGGCGGGGTGAAGACGATCGTTTGGACAGATACCCTGCAAACCGTTTTTATGTTGCTGGCGCTGATCGTTTGTATTTTCGCGATCCAGGATTTGCTGGGATGGAACTGGTCGGAGATCTGGGGGAAAATGGAAGCCGGCGACATGACCAAATTGTGGAGCACGGATCCCGATCGCAAGGATTTTTTCCTGAAACATGTTATCGGCGGGGCCTTCATTACAATTACGATGACCGGGATGGACCAGGAAATGATGCAGAAAAACATCAGTGTGAAAACCCTGAAGGGCGCACAAAAAAATATGCTGACCTTCAGTTTTATTCTCCTGCTGGTCAACGCCCTGTTTTTGTTCCTGGGAGGAATGCTCTATTTACTGGCGCAGCAAAACGGCTGGGAGTTTGCACCGGACGATATGTTTCCGACCATTGTGAAAGAGTATTTACCGAAGGGCGTTTTCCTGATTTTCATTATCGGCCTGATCTCGGCTTTGTTTCCTTCCGTCGATGGGGCGATTACAGCACTGACATCGAGCTTTTGCATTGATATCCTCGGTTTCGAACGGCGGGAGAATTTTTCAGAAAAAGAAAAAACGGCCTTGCGGAAAAAAATCCACCTGGGTTTTGCCCTGGTTTTCATCCTGCTGGTGTTCTTCTTTAAATGGAAAAATGATAAAAGCATCATTGATCTCGTCTTTTTGATTGCCAACTATACTTACGGGCCTTTGCTCGGCTTATTTGCGTTCGCGATTTTTATGAAACGCAAGCTCCGGGCGGGTTTTGTTCCGGTGATCTGTATTGTGTCACCGGTAATCTGTTATTTACTTGATTATTATGTGCCGATTTGGTTCGACGACTACAAATTCGGTAACGAAATCCTCCTCCTGAACGGTTTGCTGACCTTCATCGGGTTGTATCTCATTTCTCAAAAAAAACAAGATGAACTTAGTACTTTGTGACGCTGGAAAACACCTCAAATTTGCCCCATTGACCTTAACACGTCCGCTGGGTGACCTGCGTGTGGGCATCATGACAAATTCCGAGCGCTGGGCTTTTTATGCGCCTGAAGACCAGCTTTTTTACGAAACGGAAGCTTACCTGGAAGCAAAATTCCCAACCACTTCAGCAGGTGAGTTGTGGATCAACGCAGCCGTAATTCCGGACCGTCTGCTGGCAGATGCTGTCTTAAACCTGGAAGAAGGAGAAGAGCTGTTTTCCGGTGAAGACTGGATTGCCCGCAAAGGAAAAAATACCCGGAAAAAGATTGAATATAGTGCTAAGGTAATTGTGTTGGTAAACCGCTGGGACCTGTTTGAGAAAAACGGTGAAATCCTTGCAATGGATTTTCAGGCATTAACAACGCGTCAGCCAGGCCAGCCTTTGGCTTCGAGCAATACGGTGATCGGTGATCCGCGACTGGTTTTTATCGAAGAAGGAGCCAGCGTGGAAGCGAGCATCCTCAATACGAAAACCGGTCCGATTTATATCGGAAAGGATGCCGAAGTGATGGAAGGCTCGATCATCCGCGGGCCTTTTGCCTTATGTGAGCATGGCGGGATTAAAATGGGGGCCAAGGTTTACGGTCCAACGACTATCGGGCCGCACTGCAAGGTTGGAGGCGAGGTTTCGAACGTTGTCTTCCAGTCTTATTCAAACAAAGGACATGATGGCTTCCTGGGGAATTCCGTGATTGGCGAATGGTGTAACCTCGGGGCTGATACGAATTCATCCAACCTGAAAAACAATTACAGCAAAGTCAACGCCTATTCCTTCGAAACGGGAGAATACGATAAAACGGACGTCCAGTTTATGGGACTGATCATGGGGGATCATAGCAAATGCGGAATTAACACGATGTTCAATACGGCAACGGTGGTAGGTGTTTCAGCCAATATTTACGGGGGTGATTTTCCTCCGAAATACATTCCTTCCTTCTCCTGGGGAGGAGCTGCAGGTTTTGAGAAGTTCGACAAAGAAAAAGCAATCCAGGCTGCGAAAGCGATGATGGGCCGCCGTAAAGTGGAGTTCTCTGCCGGTGACCAGGCCATTTTTGATCATCTCGCAGATTAATTTCTGCAGATTTGCAGGTGTTTTGGGTGTGTTTTTCTGGAACGCAAAGTATACATAAGTTCTCGCGAAGGACGCAAAGTTTGCTATGAGGATGCTAAGAGCGCTGAAGGTAGTCAATAAAAATGGAGAACCAAGTTGAACTCAATTCTCCATTCTTCAATTTTAATTCTCAATTATTTCTTTGATTGACAGGCAAAGTCAGTGGTTTCCATTCCTGTTTTTTTGATCGCGCCAAAACCTCCGGCGACGTCCACCAGGTTGTGGATCCCACGGCTTTTAAGGATTGAGGCGGCAATTACGGAGCGGTAACCTCCGGCGCAATGCACGTAAAAATCTTCGTTTTTCGGGAACTCAGCCAAATGCTCGTTAATAAAATCCAGGGGGGTGGAGTGCGCGGCTTCAAGGTGTTCGGTTTCGAATTCGCCCGGTTTACGAACGTCAAAAATTGGCAGTTTGTTTGCCGTTACTTCATTTTTGAATTCTTCTGCTGAAATGGAACGAATGGAGTCTGTTTCCTTGCCGGCTGCTTTCCAGGCATCGATTCCACCTTTGAGATAGCCTAAGGTATGATCAAAGCCTACACGGGAAAGGCGGGTAACGGTTTCCTCCTCGCGGCCTTCCGGACAAACCAGGATGATGTTTTGTTTGACGTCTTTAATCAAAGCGCCGGCCCATGGGGCAAAACCGCCGTCAATTCCGATAAAGATGGAATTTGGAATGTGCTCTGCCACAAAATCTTTTTCCTTGCGCACGTCAAGCACAATCGCTTCGGATTCGTTGGCGATCAGCTCAAATTCCTGGACGGAAAGCGCCCGGGTGCCGCGTTGTAAAACTTCATCAATGCTGCTGTAGCCTTGTTTGTTCATTTGTACGTTCATCGGGAAATAATGCGGCGGAGGTAATAAGCCATCCGTCACTTCCTTCACGAACTCCGCTTTGCTCATGTCAGCGCGCAGGGCATAATTCGTTTGTTTTTGCTCGCCTAATGTGCCGACCGTTTCCTTGGACATGTTTTTTCCGCAGGCGGAACCCGCGCCATGACCGGGGTAGATGATCGTTTCGTCGGGCAATACCATCAGTTTGCTGCGCAGGCTGTCGTAAAGTATTTCGGCGAGTTGGTATTGGGTCATATTCCCAGATTTCTGGGCAAGGTCGGGACGGCCGACATCACCCAAAAATAAAGTGTCACCGGTGAAAATTGCGTGTTCTTTACCATTTTCATCCAGGAGCAGAAAAGTCGAGCTTTCCATCGTGTGACCCGGAGTATGCAATACTTTTATGCTGACTTTTCCTAAAGGGAAAATTTGACCGTCACCGGCAGTGGTTACTTTGAATTCGGGGGTGGCTGTCGGGCCGTAAATGATTTCCGCACCGGTTTTTTCAGCCAGTGTTAAATGCCCGCTCACGAAGTCCGCATGAAAATGCGTTTCAAAAATGTATTTGATCTTTGCCCCGTCAAGCTCTGCTTTGCGGATATAGGAATCCACTTCGCGCAAGGGGTCAATGATCGCCGCTTCGCCTTCGCTTTCAATGTAATAGGCACCCTGTGCCAGGCATCCGGTATAAATTTGTTCTACTTTCATCGTTTGTACGTGTTCAATCTGTCAGGCAAATTTACAAAAATAATTCAAGTTAACCGGGTGATAAATACCCTGATCTTTAAATTGCTAAATTGACTTTGCAGGCAAAAATCGATACATTTGCCAAAAGCAAAACGTATGAAAACTGAAAAACGGCTGATTTCGAAAAAACGCTTCGCCCGGCGGATCGGGAAATACCTGTTGATCTGCACCGGGCTCATTACCATTTCCCTGGCAATTGGGGTGATCGGTTATCATTATGCCGCCGGCCTGGATTGGACCGACAGTTTTTACAATGCCTGCATGATCCTAACCGGAATGGGGCCTGTTAACCACCTGGAAGGCGAAGCGGCCAAGCTGTTTTCTTCCTTTTATGCCTTGTTCAGCGGGATTGCTTTTCTGACCACAGTTGCGATTTTCATCGCGCCGATTGCACACCGGATTTTGATCCTTCTTCACATTGATGATTGGGATGAATAATTTTATTCAGATCTAAATCGATTTATCTGTAGATCAATGTTAAATTTTAATGGATTAGTTTGGAATTCAGTAAATTAGTCGTACTTTTGCGCCAATCAATTAATAAAAAACTAGTTTATGAAAAAAGTAATCTTATCAGGATTGTTCCTCCTCGGAATGGGTCTGGCTTTCGGTCAGAATGTTGAATCAGTTGCACGTAAAGCTGCTAAAGACGCTGGTTGTCTTCCGGAAAACGGTGCTTACGAGTACCAGGTGAGCTTCTTGGGCGGTTGCGCTGCAGGTCCTGCAACTACAGGTATCTGGCAAGAAGTGCTGATCGTTCCTAAAGTGAGCGCTGCCGAAGCTCCTTACGTTCGTTTGGCTCCGGTTGCACGCGTTACTTTGTGTGGAACTGAAGTATTGACTGTTGAGTGTCTGGCTTACTAAGATTCTGAAACAAAATACGGAAAGGTCTTCAGTTTTGAAGGCCTTTTTTTGTGCGCTTTAAGGAAGCAACGTCGATGAAGTAAATAAATTTCAGGGTGATGGTATTCAGCGGGTTATCCTGGAATACCGACTGCACATTGTAGAAATACGTTTTGGCGAGCTCTTTTTCGTCGCTGACGAGTGCACTTTTGTAAACCACGTTCAGGAAACTCCCTGGTGCTACCTGCCAGGCAAAAACCAGGTCGGTATTGAAAGCATTGAAATTGAAATCCGTATTGGCCAGGACATTGTCATTGCGCACGAGCTCGCCTTTTTCGTTCAGGTCGGCATGGTACTGGTAAACCCCGTTTGACCAGTAATGGCGAATCCGCAGCGAAAGCGAGAGATTGTTCCGGAAAAGGTATTTCCCGGCAATGATGTTCGTCAGGGTGAAAATATCGCGCCGGCCGTAAACCGGGTTTCCGGATTCGTCGTAACCACCGAAGCCCACATCGCCGTCATGGTTCAGGAATTCGACGGAAGGGCGCAGGGTAAATTTGTCGCTAAAGCGGATAATCGGTGCCAGGCGTCCCTGGCGATAGTAGCTCGTTCCGTATTTCTGGCCGATCCCCAGGCCCAGGTAGCCGTCAATGGCCAGCTTGCGGCGGTAATCGCTTGAAACGCCCAGGTTGAAATACACATAGCCCGGGTTGATGAAATGCTGCCCGTCAACGCGTGATTCATAGAGGTTGATCGCATCGCCCGGCTGTATTTCGAGGTTCATGAAAATCGAATGAAAACTTTTCCGAAGGGTGGTGAACGCTTCGAAGGAAATCAGGTTTTTCAATACCTGGTTTGTCGTGTAATTTTGCTCCATCTGGTAAGATAGCGTCGTAAAAAGCTGGTTGAGCTTCCAGAAAGGATTGTATTTGTTGAAATTGAAGTTTGCCCGGTGAAAGCGGTAATTTGTCTGGAAATTGACGCCCAGGTCATTCGGGTTGAAATTCGGGGAAATGTTTTCCGTTGTCAGCGTTGCACGAAAAGCTCCTTTGATTTTGGCTACCTGGAAAATGTAATTCGTCCCGTCGTTGACCGTATCGCCCGTTAAAGCCTTATTGAAATCCATCCCGTTGGCAAGTTGGGTGAGCTTAAAAGTACCATGTACGAGGTATGAATTGCTTTTATTGACAAAGGTTCCGCCGGCAGCCGTTGTATTGGCATCGTAAAAACCACTGCCACGGGTGGTATTGAGGTTGATGAGGTAAACCGAGCTGTTGTTTTTGAGGTTCTGGCTGAAGGTCAGGATGTTGTAATTTACCGTTGGGTTGGTCATCACTTCGCGCTCAGCACCGGTAACACTGTCCCTGATCGTAGCAAAAGTTTCGGCCGTAATGGCATTCAGGATTCCAAGGCCGGTTCCTTTTTCGGTGCGTCCTGAAATTTTACTCACATTGATCAAACGGGAAGTCAGCGGGTTAGCAACAACATCTTCGTTCGCACCCAGGTTATCCCAGGCATTGCCCCAGGCAACCGGTACACCGCCAATCCGCCGCGAATAGAACAGATCGCCCTTGGTAAACAGATCCACACCTTCCTGGAAAAAAGGCCGTTGTTCGGCAAAAACCACTTCGAAAGGGCTGAGGTTTTTCACAATGTTATCGGAAAGCACCTGGCTGAAATCGGGCAAAAGGGTCATGTCCAGCGTAAAGGCTTCGGAAAGCCCGTATTTCATATCTGCACCGCCACCGTAGCCGTAATTTTGCTCGCCCGCCCGGCTTTGCATGGATGCGGAGAGATACGGCGAAAATTGCAGGCGAACGGGGTTTTTCAGTTTTTCAAGCCCGCTGAGATCGCCCCAATAATTGATCTCGTTTTGGAAATCCTTCGAAACAAGTGCCCATTGCAATTCACTGCGGGTGCGTCGGATTTGCCGCTCCAGCTGTAATTTCCAGGTAATGGAATCGCTGTTTGGAAAACGCAGGGCAGAGAAGGGGATTTCCATCTCGACCGACCAGCCGTTTTCGAGGATCCGGACCTGGCTTTGCCATACGGCATTGAAGGAGCCATCGGAATATTTGTAATCGATCTGGACGCCTGATGCGGAAACCGAAAACACAAAGGCATCGAGTTTCTGGTTATAGGTATCGAAGGAAATGCTGAAATAGTCGGCATTGAGCTCATCATCCCGTTCTCCGAGCTGGCGCAGGATACTGTCAGGAGAAGGGTCGTACATCATCGCCCCGACGTAAACCGCATAATCATCGTACAGGATCGAAACTTCGGTCGGAAATTGCGCGGGTTTGCCTTCTGTGGGGTTGCGCTCCAGGAAATCGACCGCTTTCGGGGCATCTTTCCAGTTTTTTTCAGCGAGGAAACCGTCCACCTGGATCTTTTCCTCCAGCCTGACGGCACGCAGGTTTTTCCCCTGTGACCAGTAGAACAGCGGCAACATCAAAGCGAGCAGGAAAAGCAACAAAGCCCTCATAGCTTGCAAAATTAATAACAACAGCGGTTTAGCAAAGGAAAAATCAAGAAAGGAATCATTTTTCGCTTAAAATTCCAATTGTGGAAAAAAAAACGACTCCGCTAAATCGGTTCAGTAAGAATCGTTTCCTATATTTGCGCGTGAAAATCTAAAATGAAACAATTACTCATCTTATTCTGCCTGTTTCTCGGCGGCCTTTCTCATGCGCAATTTGGTTATCAGACAGTTGGAAACACAACCGGTGTGGCCAATATCAACAATGCCGTTTGCGGGGAGGTGGATTCCTGCTTTACTTTAACACCCAACCAGGCGAACCAGAGCGGGGCGGTTTGGGACAACAAGCCGATTAACCTGAATTACAGTTTTGACGCCACTTTTTGTATGACGCTCGGAGCCGAAGACATGTGGGGTGCAGACGGTTTTGCCTTCGTGATGCGGAGCGAAGATTCCGACAGTATGGGCCTGCTGGGTTACGGCCTCGGTTTCATGGGCATTGAGCCGTCGCTGGCCATTGAATTTGATACGTATCAAAATGGGGAGATCAACGATCCGCTGATTGATCATACAGCCTTGTACTACAATGCTGATTTTGCCAACCCGCTGGTGGCGCCGGTACCTTTGCTCCCCAACTCCGGAAATGTAGAAAATGGCGGCTATCACCAGGCGCGGATCGTTTGGGATGCCGTGAACCAGGAATTGCAAATGTATTTTGATGGTTTCCTGCGTTTTAGCTATTCAGGGGATATCGTGAACACTTTTTTTGGGGGAAATAATATCATTTTGTGGGGCTTCACGGCTTCAACCGGGGCTTTGTCCAACCTGCAGCAAATCTGTTTTCCACGCTACCAGATCGATGTGGAGGATATTTCGGTTTGTGAAGGCGATTCGGCTGCCGTTCATTTTTACAACCAGAATATGACCAGCTACAAATGGACCTTCCAGGACGGAACGGTGATCAAAAACTGGAATACCCTGGACTTTACCGATCCCTTTGACCTAAATGACACGCTGTTTTATACCACGCAGGCCGGGACTTATTATCTGGACGTTGAAATCAACAACCAGATGGTGCAGGATAGTTTGGTGGTAAGTTTCATCCCGCTTCCTGTGGAGCCTTTTGCCGATATGTATGATATTGCCTGCGTTGAAGAAGACAATTATGTATTGAGCGCGCTGAACAACGGAAGCACCTACCAATGGTCGAATGGCGCCGTGACGCAGCAGATTGCGGTGACCAGTCCCGGGATTTATGCCGTGCGTATCTTTGAACCGGTTTTGTCCTGTTCGGCCGACGATACGATCAAAATTCTCAATTTCTGTAAAGATACCATGATCTGTGAGGGCGAGATGGTGCCGCTTTCCTTTTATGAACCCGGAATTACGGCCTACTCCTGGAGCACGGATTCGGGTACGAACCTGACCTCACAACCCTTTGATTTTGGGGATACCGTTGTTTATGTAGGGCAGGGAGGGACTTATTTCCTCAACATGGTCATCAATGGTCAGGCCTTGCAGGATAGCCTGGAACTGACACTGATTCCTGTGCCGGAAAGTCCTTTTGCGCCGGCAGAAGTAACCGTTTGCCTGGATGAAGCATCCCTTCCGCTGGATGCGCTCAACCCGGGATCTAGCTACCTCTGGTCAACAGGCGATACCACGCAGCAAATCCAGGTAACGGAACCGGGGCTTTACTCGGTGGAAATTACCGAGTCAAACGAACTCTGTTCGAATTCGGATGAAATTACGGTGATTTCGGTGTGTAAAACGGAAGTGAGCTTCCCGAATATTTTTACACCGAACAACGATCAGCAAAATGATTATTACGAGCTGATTTTCACCAACAGCCCGGAATGGATTTCGGATTTCGAAATGCACATTTACAATCGTTGGGGCGAGGAAATTTTCGTAACAAAGGAACAGGCCGGCAAGTGGGACGGAAAAGCTGATGGTACGGATGTGATCGAAGGCGTTTATTTTTATTCTTACAGCTACAAGGATTTGTTTACCGGGGATTTGAACAGCGGCCACGGAAACTTTCAATTAATCCGATAATTCTTCTAAATTTGCAGCGGTTTTCGTATCGAGGCCGCTTAAATTTTTAGCAATCTTATGAAAAATACAGCTTTAACGGATGTTCACGTAGCACTTGGTGCTAAAATGGTGCCTTTTGCGGGCTTTAACATGCCTGTTCAATACGAAGGCGTAAATGCAGAGCACGAAACGGTGCGAAACGGCGTGGGGGTGTTCGACGTGTCCCACATGGGTGAATTCCTGTTAACCGGCCCGAAAGCGCTGGACCTGATCCAGAAAGTGACGACCAATGACGCCTCGACGCTTACGATCGGCCGCGCGCAGTATTCCTGCCTGCCGAACGGGAAAGGCGGAATTGTCGATGACCTGATTGTTTACCGTATGAAGGAAGAACAATACCTGCTCGTGGTAAATGCTTCCAATATTGAAAAAGACTGGGATTGGATTTCGTCCCACAATGATATGGGCGTTGAAATGCGTAACCTTTCGGACGATTATTCCCTGCTTGCCATCCAGGGCCCGAAAGCAGTGGAAGCGATGCAATCCCTGACTTCGGTTAATTTATCCGAGATCAACTATTATCATTTTGAAGTTGGCCCTTTTGCGGGGGTTGAGTATGTAATTATTTCCGCTACGGGTTATACCGGTTCAGGCGGTTTTGAGATTTACTGCAAAAACAGCGAAGTGAAGCAGGTATGGGATAAGGTATTCGAAGCGGGAGCTGCTTACGGCATCAAACCGATCGGCCTGGCTGCCCGCGATACCCTCCGCCTGGAAATGGGCTTCTGCCTTTACGGAAACGATATCGACGATACAACTTCGCCGATAGAGGCCGGCCTGGGCTGGATTACCAAATTCACTAAGGATTTTATCGATGCGGATACCTTGAAAGCCCAAAAGGAGAACGGTGTTTCCCGCAAACTAGTGGCTTTTGAAATGATCGATCGCGGTATTCCGCGCCACGATTACCGCATTTTGGATGCACAAGGAAAGGAAATCGGGAAAGTCACTTCCGGAACGATGTCGCCGTCGCTAAAAATTGCGATTGGTTTGGGTTACGTGACAACGGAGCACAGTGCGGTTGACTCTGAAATCTTCATCGAAGTACGCGAAAAAGGACTGAAAGCCAAAGTGGTGAAACTGCCGTTTTATAAGAAGTAATAATTTCTTTCCGCGGATTTTCGCAGAAATATATTGGATAAATCCTCTCGTTTTCGGGGGGATTTTTTGTTTTCCCTCTGATCCCCGCTGATTTTTAGCGCAGAATACGCCGAATTAAATATGCTGCGTTTATTCTGTCGGATAAAATTCCAGATCAAGTCCTTTGTTTTGAGCTGATTTTTGTTTTATATAAGCTGATTTCGTATATTTGACTTATGGAAAAAGTGATCAGGGTAGTTCGTCTTAAAGATAATGCAAACGATGCTGCTTTTTGGATGCTCAAAACACCCAGGGAGAGACTTGAAGCCATCGAGTTTTTAAGAGAACAGTATATCAAAACCTTACCAAATGCTCAGCAAAGATTTCAAAGAGTTTGTCGGATTGTTGGAAAAGCATCACGTTGATCACTTTTGATAAGTTTCCAAATATTAATAATCGACTCCACAATCACATTCTTCAATATAATTTGGAATATAATAATTGATGAAAGATTTTACAGCTTCAAATGTTTCATCGTATTTGAAGTTTATGATTTTTTTTATTAATTCTTCTTGCTTATTGTGGTTTTTATCAGATTTGGGATGTACAATTTCATTCCTTAATTTTTTTAGGTTAATGATATGTTGATTTGATGGGGTTTGATTGGCGAAATAACTTTGATTTTTAAAGAAGAATGGGAGAACTTTATTCACTTTATCATCAAACGGAATATTTCTTTGTATTTGTTCTTTTGTATAAAACTCAGTACTTTTATTGGTTTCTATTAAATAAGATTTATCGTTTGGTAAGATGTGATTTACGAAACTTTCAATCGTTGTAAAAAGAGAAATTAAACAACTGCTTGCTAATCCATAGTAATTATAAATCTCATGAAAATCAATTTCTCCTTCAATATCAGTATATGATGTATTAGACTTAATTTTTTTTTGAAATTCTTTTCTACGAATATTCAAATTATAAGCAGAATCAAAATATACTAATGTTAAATCAGGAAACGGTATTATTAAATCTTTATCATTTATTTTTTGACAAAAACATTTAATGACATTTCCCTTATTGGTTTCAATGAATATCTCCTGATTTTTATGATTTTTTATAACAGTAGGGTCTAAATTCTTGTATTTAGTTGCTGTTGATAGAATACTGGAGTTGTCATCAAATTGTTTAATGGGTTTTTTCTTAATATGTTTCATATATTCATTATTAAGATTTTTGGATCTAGCTATGTCCTTCGCCTGTCATCGATTTATAACTTTCCTCCTTCGGGACCCGGAACAAGGTGATTAAACCCAGTGCAAAGAATACCGTAACGGAAATCACGGAGAAACGCAAATCGTTGGTGAGGTATTCCACCAGGCCAAAGAAGAAGGTTCCGAGCACAATACCGATTTTTTCCGTGGCATCGTAAAAGGAAAAATAACTCGC
The DNA here is from genome assembly GCA_966250255.1 of uncultured Flavobacteriales bacterium. Taxonomy (GTDB): domain Bacteria; phylum Bacteroidota; class Bacteroidia; order Flavobacteriales_D; family Crocinitomicaceae; genus M2408. The sequence continues at coordinate 12,928 of CBINGV010000050.1, forward strand.
GTGATCGGTGGTTTCGGGCAGGAATTTGGAGTAAGTGGAACGGGCTACGGCCTGTACACCGCCCATGACCAGGCCAACGCCACAGGCAAGCAGGTAAAAATGAAGGGGGGTCTGGATGAAATAAGCGCAGGCACACAGCGCCACCCAGATGGAAACAGAAATAATGAGCGTACGGATGTTGCCAATCCGCTGCGAAAGCCGCGACATCAGGAAAGCCCCGGCCGCGCCCAGGATCTGGATCAGCAAAATAGCAACGATCAGACCGGTTTTGCCTTCTTCTTCGTAAGGGCCGCTGAAAATTTCCTTTTTGGCAAAAAGCACCGCCATCAGCATCACGGTTTGTACGCCGGTATTGAAGAAGAAGAAGGAAGTGAGGTAACGCTTGAGGCGATGCGTGGTCCGGAATTCCTTAAAAACGAGCTTTAACTCGCGGAAGCCGCGCCAAATGATTCCCTTTTCTACTTTTTTATTGTAAACGTTATGCGGTAAAACCCGGTACGTGAACTGGCTGAAAGTCATCCACCAGATCCCGACAAGCACAAAGCAATATTTAACCGGCATGGCTTCTTTGAGCGGGGTTGCCGGATCATCGAAAAACGAAAAGATCGGCACTTTGATCAGGACGAGGCAAATTACCAGCAGGAGCATGGAGCCGAAATACCCCATTGAAAAGCCGCGTGCGGAAATTTTGTCGTGTTCTTCCGGTTCGGCGATTTCAGGTAAGAAAGCATTGTAAAACACCAGGCTGTTCCAGAAACCGATGCTGGCCAGGAAAACGGAAAGCATGCTCCATTCAAGCCGCGAAGTGTCGAAAAAATAGAGTGACATACAGGCCAGCGCCCCGAAATAACAGAAGAATTTCAAAAAGCGCTTTTTACTGCCCGAATAATCTGCAATTCCGGAGAGGATCGGGGAAAGGAAGCAAACCACCAGGAAAGAAGCCGATAAGACATAGGAAAACAAAACGGAAGAAGAGAGCTCTGCTCCGAAAAAATCCACGGTTACCGTTACCTGTTCAGGCAATTTCATGTCTTTTGCCTTTTCAATGCTGGTATGAAAATACTTCGCTTTGAAGGCATTGCTCGTGACCGTTTCATAAAAAATAGGGAAAATAGCCGAGGAAATCACCAGGTTGTAAACAGAATTGGCCCAATCGTACATGACCCAGCCGCGGATGATTTTTTTATTGCCTTTTTCCATGTCTGAATAATAATGAATTCAAAGCTAACTATTTTTTGACATCCTTACTTTAATTTTTTTGGATTTTGTCTTGTGTCAAAAACATGTGTTATAAAAACCTGGCCGCCGGCTTCCATAAATATAATTTTGATATGCTAAGAAATCAGGTAACGGTGGCCGAGTTTCAGGTGCTTGAGCAATTGTTCTTCCTGCCAGAGTTTGGTTCCCAGCTTCAGGGTCTTTGTCTTTTCAAAGATAGAATTTAAAATGCCCTGTGCTTTTTCAACAGATAGAGTTTGTGAATAGAAAATGAAGACTTTACGAAGATCAGAAATGGCAGATTCGGTCCATCTGATTTCCATAGTTACCATTTTTTGCTTTGACGAATTACTTCTTCCTGTGATTTGTGTGCTCCCTTCCTGATTTCTTCCTGTGATTCTTCAACACGGTTCACAATCTCTTCGTCTGACATACCCGGGTATTCGGATATTTCCGTCGCTTTAAAATTCTCTACGGAATGCAATGATTTCAGGAAATCAACAAATTGTTGAAATTCATTGTCTTTGAGCGTAAGAGAAATTCGTTTCATGCGATAAGGATTACCAAACAAATTTACAAAAAATACCTTAAACAACATAACGGCTTGTCCAAATTCCGGAATCGCTACGCTTTCCCCTTTAATTTTCCGTCTTTCATTCTCCATTCTTCATTCAAAATAGTATCTTTGTGTCAAATTTTATTACGCAGTTATGTTGGCAGAAACAAAAACAGATACCCAGGTCTTTGATTTGATCGAAGCAGAGAAAAAACGTCAATTGCATGGAGTTGAGCTGATTGCTTCCGAAAATTTCGTGAGCGAGCAAGTGATGCAGGCCATGGGTTCCGTACTGACCAACAAATATGCGGAAGGCTTGCCGGGCAAACGTTATTATGGCGGTTGCGAGGTGGTTGACCAGGTGGAACAACTGGCCATTGACCGCTTATGTAAATTGTTCGGAGCTACCTGGGCCAATGTGCAGCCGCATTCCGGTGCGCAGGCAAATGCAGCCGTATTCCTGGCCTGCCTGCAGCCGGGCGATAAAATTTTGGGCTTCGACCTGTCACATGGCGGACACCTGACTCATGGCTCACCGGTTAATTTCTCCGGGAAGCTCTACAAGCCTTTCTTTTATGGTGTCAGTAAGGAAACGGGTAAAGTCGATTATGACATGCTCGAAGAAGTGGCGCGCCGCGAAAAACCGAAAATGATCATCTGTGGTGCTTCGGCTTATTCCCGCGATTGGGATTATGCCCGGATCCGCCGTGTAGCCGACGAAGTAGGGGCATTGGTGCTGGCCGATATTTCCCACCCGGCAGGATTGATCGCGGCCGGTTTGCTTTCCGATCCGCTGGAAGATTGCCACATTGTAACGACAACAACGCACAAAACCTTGCGCGGCCCTCGCGGCGGGGTGATCATGATGCGTCATAACTTCGATAATCCTTTTGGATTGAAATGGAACAACGGAAACCTCAAATCCATGGGGGCCCTGCTTGATGCGGCGGTTTTCCCGGGAATCCAGGGAGGTCCGCTGGAACACGTAATCGCTGCTAAAGCTGTTGCTTTCGGTGAAGCGCTAAGCGATGAATACAAAGTTTACATGAAACAGGTACAGAAAAATGCCGCTTTGATGGCTGCCGAATTCGTGAAACTGGGGTATACGATCATTTCCGGCGGAACGGACAACCATTCCATGCTGATTGATTTGCGTTCCAAAGGCGTTACCGGGAAAGATGCTGAAATTAACCTCGTGAAGGCCGACATTACAGTCAATAAAAACATGGTGCCTTTCGATACCGAATCACCGTTTGTAACCTCCGGGATCCGTGTCGGAACACCGGCCATCACCACGCGTGGCGTCAAAGAAGCGGAAATCCCGAAAATTGTTGCCCTGATGGACCGTGTGCTGACAAACATTGGTAATGAAGACATCCTGATTGAAGTCCGCCGCGAAGTAAACGCCCTCATGAGCGTTTACCCGCTGTTCCGCATGTAATGACGGCCCTGAAGAAAGCGCTGAAAGGCATTTTTTCTTTTTTCAGGTTCCTGTTTAAGCTCTTGGGTGAAATTCTCGCCTCGGGCATTTTTGAGGCTTTCGTGAACATTTTTTTTGGATAATTCTGTTATTCAGAAAGTTTCTTCAAAAAATAATTTCTTAATCTCATTGATTTAGGCAAATTTATGCGCTTTATCCCTGCGCTAACGGTTAGCTTCGCTGCTACCTTCGGTGGTGGTCTTCAAAAGCTGCGCTTTATCCCTGCGCTAACGGTTAGCTTCGCTGCTACCTTCGGTGGTGGTCT
>CBINGV010000051.1:0-16044 GCA_966250255.1 uncultured Flavobacteriales bacterium
GTTTGCAGAATCGTTCAAGGCTAAAGTTTCCTGGCTAGAAAACCGCGGAACAGCTTGCGCTGACCAGGTCGTTATTTTGAACGATACGGTGTGCGAAGGCAGTAGTTATGCCTTTAACGGGATGAATATCTACGAAGCCGGGACCTATGTTGATACGCTGATCAGCGCAGGATGGTGCGACAGCGTGGTAATCCTCAACCTGCGCCATAAAATCCAGGGCTGTGCACTGGCCAATTGCAACGAATTGTATTTTTCAGAATACATGCGCGGAACCTCGTTCAACAAAGCGATCGAGATTTACAACCCAACGGCTGACAACATTGACCTGAGCGTCTACTCGGTACAAATGTACGTGAACGGTTCTCAAACGCCTACGAATACTATTCCCCTGAGCGGGATGATTTTCAGTGATTCGACCTTCATTATTTCACACAGCTCGGCGGCGGCGGCCATCCTGAATGTGGCGGATATCCAGACGGCGGTACTGAACTATACCGGAAATGACGCCATTGCCCTGGTGAAAAATGGGGAGATCATCGATCTGATGGGACAAATCGGGGTGGACCCGGGTACTGCCTGGGCGGACGGAAGCGTTTCCATGAGCGGAATGACCCTCGTGCGCAAATTCAGTGAAACATCCGGCCATACGAGCAATACGACCTACAATGTGGCGACTTATTTCGATGCATTGCCGCTGGACGATTTTTCAAACCTGACCTTACATAGCTCGGCCTGCCAGGCAGAATTGTGTAATACGGATTCGATGATCACGGTCCGGATCTGCAAAGGCGACAGCTACAATTTCTTTGGGAATATGCTGACCGAAACCGGTGTTTATACCGAACTTCTAACCAATGCCGCTAACTGCGACAGTTTGGTGACACTGGATTTGTCTGTCAACGAATCCAATAAATTCATTACCGAAACAATCTGTAACGGCGCAAGCTACAGCTTTAACGGTGAGTTGGTTTCCACCGCGGGAATTTACCTGGATACCCTAGCGAATGTATATGGCTGCGACAGTATCGTCAAGCTGACACTCAATCTTTACCCGCCTGTAAACGGTGTCATCAACCAGACGATCTGCCAGGGAGATAGCATTGTTGTGAACGGAACCAGTTATAAAACAACGGTTTTCGGGGCTACGGAAATTTTCCCGGGAGCCGGTTATCAGCACGGCTGTGATTCAACGGTAATCATTAACCTGACGGTCTTGCCGATTCCAACGGGAACTGACGTACAAGAAGCCTGTAACTCGTTTACCTGGATCGATGGAATTACCTATACCTCGGATAACAATACGGCTACTTACCTGATCCCGAACGGTGCGGCAAGCGGCTGCGACAGTATCGCTGTGCTCGATTTAACGATCCACCTGCCTGCTTTTGGAGTCGATACACGCACGGAATGTACTTCCTACACCTGGATCAACGGTATTACCTACACGGCGAGCAACAATACGGCAACGCACACGATTGCAGGAGGAAGCATGCATGGCTGCGACAGCACCGTGACGCTTGATCTGACCATCATTCACCCCGGAGCCGCAACAGATGTGCAAACGGCTTGCGGGTTTTATACCTGGATCAACGGGGTAACTTATTTTGCGGATAATTCAACAGCTACCTATACTATTGCGGGTGGATCTGCCAACGGTTGCGATAGCATTATTACGCTTGATCTGACGATTCTGCCGGTAGGTGTTGGTACTGATACAAGAACGGAATGCAGTCCTTATATCTGGATCGATGGAAATACTTACACTTCGAACAATAATACGGCAACTTTTGTGATCCCGAATGGAAGTGCCAATGGCTGCGATAGCCTGGTAGAGCTTGATCTCACAATTATCCCGCCGTCACTCGGAACGGATGTGCAGGCAGCTTGTGAATCCTATACCTGGATTGACGGAAATACTTATACGGCAAGCAATAACACGGCAACTTTTGTGATCCCGAACGGAGCTGCGAGCGGTTGTGATTCCATTGTGTATCTTGACCTCACCATCGAAAATGTGACGGCAACGCTTTCGGTGTTCTTTACGACGTTAACCTGTGATGTCTCAGGCGGAACCTACAGGTGGCTGGATTGTGCGACTAACCAGCAGATTAACGGAGCTACCAGCCAGAGCTTTACCCCGACATTCAATGGGGAATACGCTGTAATTGTGATGAAAAATGACTGTACGGATACTTCCGCTTGCGTAGCGGTCAACAACGCCGGTGTTACCGATCTGTCAGCCCTGGGCCAGGTAAATATGTACCCGAACCCGGTGAACGACCTCCTGCAAATTGAATTGGGAGAACTGGTTGCGGTGGAAATCACAATCTATGATTATGCCGGTAAAGAAGTGTACAACATGAAAACTGCAAGTGGCAAACACCAGCTTTCAACAGCGGCTTTTGCCCGGGGCGTTTATATTGTCAATGTCCGTCATGAAAGCGGAACGAAAAACCTGGAATTGATTAAGCTGTAACGTTGAATTCCGGATAAATGGAAAGGCTTAGCTCTCAGGGCTAAGCTTTTTTATTTTTAGAAGAGTTGGATTAAATCAGTTTCAATTCCCGTTTGATCCGGTCTACATCCAAATGTTCAAGCAGGTAAATCAGGTTTTGAAAACAAGGATGAAAACCATAATTCGCCTGGAGCATTTCGGCAATGGCGTCCTCTTTGCTCCAGTTTTCAAACACGATGCGGTAAGCGGCAACTACTGTCCCGGTCCGGTCGGAACCATGTTTGCAATGAATGTAAAGCGGTTTTTCGCTTTTCACCAGGATGTCGAGAGCTTCAATCAGCTCGCTTTCCGACATCACCCAGGTATTCACATGTTCCTGGTAGCGTTGCAGGCTTGTGTGCTTGATTTCGGAGCGGTCGCTGGCAAAGCAGCGGAGGTTCAGTACGGATTTAACGCCCAGTCGCACGAGGGATTTCATGCCTTCAGTACTTGGCTGTTCACCGCGGTAAAGGGAATCGTTGATTTTATACAGATTTTCAAAGGGAGCTTTACCGTTCGCTACCGATTCAATTTTCTGGGAAAAAGCAAAAGAAGCTACGGAGGAAAGGACCCCGCTGCTGACCAGGATTTTCCAATGATACTTCATAACAACTTCCTGAAAGGATTAATCGTTCAACTTCAGTACGGCAAGGAAAGCTTCCTGCGGTACTTCTACACGTCCTACCTGGCGCATACGTTTTTTACCTTCTTTTTGTTTTTCAAGAAGTTTACGCTTACGGGTAATGTCACCACCGTAACATTTGGCTGTTACGTCCTTGCGGAGGGCCTTGATGGTCTCACGGGCAATGATTTTCGCCCCGATAGCAGCCTGGATTGGAATTTCAAACTGTTGGCGCGGGATCAGTTCTTTGAGCTTGAGGCAAATCTTTTTACCGAGGTCAAAAGCGTTGCTGCGGTGAACAAGCGCTGAAAGGGCGTCAATCTGCTCACCGTTCAGGAGCAAGTCCATTTTGATGAGGTCGGAAGCCTTGTAGCCGATCGGGTGGTAGTCAAAGGAAGCGTAACCTCTTGAAACGGATTTCAAGCGGTCGTAGAAATCAAAAACAATTTCAGCAAGCGGCATCTCAAACGTGATCTCGACCCGGTCCTGCGTGAGGTAAACCTGGTTTTTCAGCTCGCCGCGCTTTTCAATACAAAGACTCATGACCGGCCCCACGTATTCGGCCTTCGTAATGACCTGGGCTTTGATGTAAGGTTCTTCGATGCGCTCAATTGCAGATGGGTCAGGCAATTCGGAAGGGTTATTCACGATCATCGCCTTGTCCGGGTCCTTGCGCATGTAACAGTAATAGGATACGTTCGGAACAGTCGTGATCACGGTCATGTTGAACTCACGCTCCAAACGTTCCTGGATAATTTCCATGTGCAGCATTCCAAGGAAGCCGCAACGGAAACCGAAGCCGAGTGCTGCCGAGGATTCCGGTTCAAACACCAGGGAAGAGTCATTGAGCTGCAGTTTTTCCATCGAATAACGCAATTCTTCGTACTCGTCGGTTTCTACCGGGTAAATACCGGCAAATACCATCGGTTTTACGTCTTCGAAGCCGTTGATCGCCGTGGCACATGGATTGGCCGCTAAAGTAATGGTATCACCCACTTTTACTTCGTTTGCCTGTTTGATCCCGGAAATGATGTATCCAACATCGCCGGCACGGACTTCTTTTTTCGGGGAAAGGTCCATTTTCAAAATACCAACTTCGTCGGCATTGTAGGTGCGCCCGGTATTGAAAAATTGCACGCGGTCACCTTTCCGGATCACGCCATTTTTCACCCGGAAGTAAGCAATGATTCCACGGAAAGAGTTAAATACCGAGTCGAAAATCATGGCCTGCAGCGGAGCGCTTTCGTCTCCTTTCGGGGCCGGGATCCGCTTGATGACCGCTTCGAGGATTTTATCCACACCGAGACCGGTTTTCCCGGAGGCCGGGATAATATCTTCCTGGTCACAGCCGATAAGGTCAATGATCTGGTCGGAAACTTCTTCCGGCATGGCCCCGGGCAAGTCCATTTTATTCAGGATCGGGATGATTTCGAGGTCGTGCTCCAAAGCCAGGTAAAGGTTGGAAATTGTTTGTGCCTCGATTCCCTGGGAAGCGTCGACAATCAGCAAAGCGCCCTCACAGGCTGCAATGGAGCGCGAAACCTCGTAGGAAAAATCCACGTGTCCCGGGGTGTCGATCAGGTTCAGGACATAATCCTGCCCTTCGAACTTATAGTCCATCTGGATCGCATGACTTTTAATCGTAATCCCGCGCTCACGCTCGAGGTCCATGTCGTCCAGGGCCTGGGCCTGCATTTCCCGGTCGGAAATGGTGCCTGTCGTTTGCAGTAAACGGTCGGCCAGGGTGCTTTTTCCATGGTCAATGTGGGCAATGATGCAAAAATTACGGATATTCTTCATGTAAGTCTATGTTTTTCAGAAGTGATCTGAGCGTATTAAAAAGGACTGCAAAAATAAGCCAAAAAGTTAGCATATCCAACAAAATCCGCATTGAGCGGTGGAATTGAGGCAAAATTAGGGCTTTTCCGTCGGAACGGTTGTGTCAAAGGATTCGTTAACCGTCGCTTTAATGCGTTCACTGAGTTCATCGGTTGGCAAGTCGTTATCGTCCGGACCGAAGGGATCTTCGATTTCTTCAGCGAGTACTTCCATGCTGACAAGCACATAAAATACGAAGGTCGCAATGATGGCTGAAAAGTAACCGAAAGTCGTCACGAAAGCAAGGGGCATGGTCACCACGTACACAAAAATAAACTTCTTGAGAAAGATCGAATAGGAATAGGGGATCGGGGTGTTTTTGATGCGCTCGCAAGCTCCGCAGGAATCCATAAAAGCATTGAGGTTTTTATCCAGCGCCAGGAATTCAATTTCCGTAAGCATTCCTTGTGCTCGCAGCTCGTTCAGGCGTTTATACATCAGGCTGCAGATTCCCAGGGGGATATGAGCTTTGCTCTCGAGGTAAGTTATTTCTTCCGGGCTGAGTTCTAATTCTTCCCATTTGACACCGCTTCGGAGGTGCTCCTTCATGGCAAAAACGAAGTTAGGAACCATGCGTATGAAGAAATCCTTGTCTTCCTTTCGTTGGAGCAGCGCATTGAGCTTGATGGAAAAATTACGGGTGTCATTGACGAGCTCTCCCCATTTGCGGCGTCCTTCCCACCAGCGGTCATAAGCCGTGTTGGTGCGGAATACGAGCAAAAGAGAAATCACAAAACCTACGAGGGAATAGACCTGGAAGAGTTTGTCCAGGTTTTGCGCCTCCGGGAAGTAGTGAATCTCAATGAAAGTGATCAGCAGTGTAAAAAGGCCCATATAAATGAGCTCTTTCCACAGCATACGCAAGGTATCGCTTTTGTGTATTCTAAAAATTAAGGCAATCCAACTTTTTGGATTATAGTTGACCATAGGTTATCTATTTTTTGTCGGGAGTGGGGTTTGTGCCACCGCCTTCAATCTCGTTTTTATCTTTTTTCTTTTTATCGCGCTCTTTGATGAAAATACTCATTCCGCCGGTCAGGTTCACCGTACGTGCATTCAGGATATTCATAAATGCCAGCACGTTATCCGTCATGACATAAAATTGTATCGGGCCGCCACGAAGGCTCAGCCCCACACCCACATTGGCAAAAGACCCGTTGTAAATGCTGTAGTTGACAGTTGCAGCCAGCCAGCTTTTCAGGCTTGCGTTAGCCGAAAGGGCAAAGGCAGGGCGATATTTTCCTTTCACAAATTCATTCAGCAACAAAGCCCCTACATTGATGGATTTGGTCAGCTGGTAATTTCCGCCGATGTAAAACTTAGTATAAAGCGAAGTGGAATAAGCTTCATTGTTTTCTTCATAGTTGAACATCTTCGGGATGGTGTCTTTCAGGTCTTCCAGCATGCGGTTTCCTTCCGTCGTGTCATTTTCTTCCTTGAAATACTCGTTGAGGTCGACACCCTCGAAGGTGTATTCAAATTCGTCGGTTTTGTAAGATGTAACATTGTTGCTCCAGCGAATCGAGCCGAGATCAACAAGGCTGGCATTTACGCTGAGCTTATCCGATACTTTGTAAGTTGCCCCGACATCCAGTCCAACACCTTTGTTGGAGAAATTGAGAATAGACGATTGCAGGTCTTTCATCTTGGTTTGGGTCGAAGAAACGGTGTCTTCATAAAACTGGCTGATGTTAGAGGAGCTGATGTCAGCAAATCCGTCAATCGTCAGCGCATACGTTGTCGGGTCGGTATAAATACCCAGACGGGTTTCACGGGTATGGATATTGGCAATCCCGGAAAGGAATTTGAGGCGTGCGCCAACTGCTAATTTGTCATTTATTTCCTTGGTGACACCAAAGCCTACTTCGGTATAAGCATTGAGGTTGATCCCAATCCCGTCCAGGGAAGCGCGCTCACCAATAAAGTTTTTACCGTTTCCTTCCAATGCAAACTGCAATAAGGTTTTCGGGTAGATGAAATTGGCCTGTACCTTGCTGCTGACATTGAAATTGAGGTAAAGGTCTTTGACTTTCATCCCGATCCCGAAAAATTCAATGCTGTTTTCGGCTGTGAGGTAATTGAGCTTGTTTAAACCGTCAATGACACCTTGGGTGTTAATTACGAGCGAATCATCGCTGCGCTTTGTGAAGAGGTCATTGAAGGAAAAACCGCTGTTGGATAAGCCTACATTCATCATACCGAGGGGAAGGCTCAGGTAAAATTTGGATTTGGGCATAAAAGCGGCATTGGTGTAAACCGCCTGCGGTGTTCCGCGTAAGTTATACAAGGAAAGGTTCTTCTGGCCGAAAAGCAGGTTCCCGGACAATAAGGTGAGTAGAACAAGAATATATTTTGTTTTCATAAGGATGTCGATCAGCAGTTTTAGAATTGGGTTTGTGCCTGTATCTGGAGGGCCAGTTTCAGGTTAATTTTGTAATTGTCGTAAAATTTAACGACTTCGCCCTGGTCGGCATTTGTTGTTGCAGCTTCACCATAAATGATCAGCTTTTCAACCTGGTCAAGCAAGGCGATCTGGGACTGGTCCAAGGTGATGTCGTTGATTTTTCGGACCTGCTGCGTTACGCGTCCCGTTGCATCTACCGGTGCCGGCTCTACGATGTTTTCCGGCTGGTCGAAAAGCGAAAAAAGATGGTTTCCATTCGCATCAATTGCCGTAATCTGCGTTCCGAGCAACACCGGGAAACCGTTATCAACGATCAGGCGGAACATCACATAATCGATCAGGTCCACATTCTGGTTGTCAAACTGGGCAAAATCTACGGTGTCCGTGATGTTAAACCCATAGGCATAACCTTCAAGCGGCATATCAACGTCCGTTTTGATGGTACAGGTGCTGGTTTTTTCTACAAAATTCGGAGTCGCTGTCGGCCCGTCCGGGTTGGAAGCTCCGTTTACTTCATAGTAAAAGTATTTCGGAGTAGGTGAAATGACGCTCGATAAGTTCGTGGTGTTATTGCTGTTGAGTTCGAAAATACTGGTTGCCGTTTGCCCCATAGTGGAAGGAGCGGCTACATCAAACGATGTCGGGTAATTGAGCAGGTTGGTTTCCACACCGGTCGCTACATTGATCGTTTTGAGCTGGCTCAGGTCGATCCGGATCGGAACACCAAAGGAATTTTCGACGGTGAAGACAATTTTAGGATTGGTCAGCTCAAAAGTTCCTTCTACGGAATTCTGGAAAATACGGAGCAAAACGGAATCAGCCTGCTGCACTACATTTTGCTGGCCGATGTAGCCGGTGATGTTGTGGAAATCCAGGTTAGCAGAGCTCATACCCACAGTGAAATCTTCTGTTCCGGTCACTTCCTCTCCCGTTCCCATCACGCTGACCTGGATTTGTACACGGGTTTCGTTTACGGTAGTTCCGTTATTGGTAAAATCACCCAATACTTCGTTGAGATCAATCTGCAAATCTGCTACCTGGGGAACAGTTCCGGAATAAGTCATCAGGAAATTTTCGCTTACCTGTGCGGAATTCACTTCAAAATCAGGGAAAGTAACGGTAACGCTCAAGTTATGTTTGAGTTCCGTTTCCACGTGCATGTTGATGATCCCGGAATTGAAGAAAATAGTATTGATTTCTTCCCCATTCGGCATGCTTAGCGGAATGGTCGCATTTTTGAATGAGTTGACATTGCCGCTGAAAGAGGCTGAAACCGGAACACTCAGTTCTGCCAGGTTCATCGTATAGTTCTCCGAAAACTGCCCGATGCTCACAATGCTCGACGCATCAAAAGAAGCAATTTCACTGCTGTAACTGAGGGCAATCTCGCCGGAAACCGGGTCAATGATAATGAGGTCATTGCTATCCTGGGAAGCGAGGATGTCATACACCCCGAATTCTGCCGAGCCGATAGGGATTGCCAGGTTGGGATTCCAGGCTGTTTTGGCAATTTTCAGGTCGTCGAATTTCTTACAGGAAACCAGGCCGAAAATAAGCAGGGTAATGGGAGTAGTAGCTTTGAGAAAAAAAGATTTCATTCGTGTAATTTTTACTGTAAATGTATAAAAAAAACGGTACAAGGTGAATTTTGAGCAACAAAAAAAATAAATTTGCGTTCTAAGACATGATGAAGATTTTTTTGCATTTTGCGGCCTTTATTCTTATCTGCACAGACTTATCTGCGCAGCGCCAGAATGCGCGTTCCAAGTCCGAGTTGGGTGTTTTTGCCGGCGGCGCCTACTACATCGGGGATTTAAATGAATTGAACCATTTTCAAAATACGAACCTGGCTTATGGCGGTGTTTTTCGCTTCAATGTCCATTCCCGTATGTCGCTCAGGGCCAATTTTTCCTACACCAATCTTGAAGCGAGCGATCAGCAGGCTACAAACCCGGTATTGATTAACCGGAATTTATCCTTTAAGAGTGATATTTATGAATTCGGGGCGGGTGTCGAATTTAATTACCTGCCTTACCAGACGGGACATGCGCGTCACCGGATTTCGCCTTATGTTTTCGCTGAGCTGGGCTTTTTCCGGATGAATCCCAAGACGGAATACAATGGCGAATGGTTTGAACTTCAGCCTTTGGGTACGGAAGGGCAGGGCACCGATCTGAGCAAAAAGAATTATTATTCGCGCACCCAGTTTTGCATTCCCCTCGGGATAGGTCTCAAAGTTTCTGTGGCCAGGAACCTCAGCCTCAATCTCGAGTATGGCCTCCGGAAAACCTTTACGGATTACATCGATGACGTGGGTAGCAGCAGGTACATCGACCGGACGGCGCTCAGCGCAATTAACGGCCCTCTTGTTGCTGATCTTTCGAATAGAAGCCTGGACCAGTCGGCTTTTGGCAAGCGCGGAAATTCATCCACCAAAGACTGGTATTTTATGTTCGGCGGGATGCTTACCTATCGTCTCGGGCCGCCTGACAGGTGCTTCAACCATTAGATAAAAAATAATTATTTTATTGTAGAGTAAAAAATTATTTATACATTCGGCATGATTATTGAAAACTTCTATTCAAAACAATAAAAAAATTAGTCATGAAAAAACTTCTTTTATTCCTGTGCCTGATTCTTGGAGCAACAAAACTCTATGCGCAGCCACCTCTTTATGATGATCTGCTGATTCTCTACGCGGATGGAAACTATGCCAAGCTGATTAAGGAATCAATCAAGTACTCCGAAAAAGATGAATCCAAAAACGATGCGATTGTTTATTACTGGATGGCTAAGGGGTATTATAAAATTTCCTTTCAGGCTGATCGTCCTGAAGAGTACAAAAATGCATTTAAAGAATGTTTTACCGCTGCCGGTAAATGTATTAAAAAAGACAAAGAAGGTAAGATTTTTGCGGAGCACCGTGACTTTTTCTCCGATGTAAAGAAGACCCTCGTTGAAACGATTCAAAACGATGTGGATGCGAAAGATTACCGTAAAGCTTCCGGTTGGGTGACCAAAGCTTATAAGCTTAACCCGAATGATGTTGGTGCTAAATACCTCGAGGGGGCTTGTAAATTCCGTGTTCAGGACAAAGGAGGGGCTAATGCTCTCTGGAAAGAAGCCGAAAAAATGCTGGCCACCATTACTTCCCTGGATGACTACAGAGAAGAGGACAAAAAATTATTCAAAATGGGCGTTTTTGAAACAGCTGAAGCTTATGTAGCCATGAAGCAGGTTGATAAAGCTAAAACACTTTTGGGCAAAGTAGCACAATGGTTTGAAGACGATGAAGATTTCAAGGCCAAGTACGACGAGATTGTAAATTAAGAAAAAAAGGAGAAAAATATTTTTTCTCCTTTTTTTTGCATTAAAAAATGACTAAATTTGTCATGAATATAATTGTCATGAAAAATTTACTCAAAACCGCACGCCTTTCCAAGGGATTAAAAGTAAAAGAGCTTGCTGCCATTTTACAGGTAGATCAGGCCCTGGTTAGTAAATTTGAATCCGGCAAACGCATGCCGACCGAAGATCAACTTCACTTGCTGGCCCGGCACCTGGATCTCCCCTTAAACGATTTGCTGGCGGCCTGGCTTAAAGAGAAGGTCATCAATGAAATTAAGCCTTATGCTGTGGCAATGGATGTTATTTCCATGGTACAGGAAGAAATGGCGCGCTATAATGTTGCCAAAAAACGATTGATTTCAAAACGGATCCAGGATATACTCGATGAAATAGATTCCTGTAAAGTACAGCTTGATTATAAGCGAAAATATGACAGTTACCGGGTCCGGGAAGCGCTTGAGCTCGAATATATTTTTGACAGCAACCGCATTGAAGGAAATACCTTGACCCTCCGTGAAACAGAGCTTGTCGTGAACAAAGGCCTTACGATTTCCGGCAAGTCCATGCAGGAGCATCTCGAAGCGATTAATCATAAGGAAGCAATTGCATATATCCATTTGCTGATCGATAAAAATACGGCCATTACAGAACGGGAAGTATTGTCCATTCATAACCTGATCCTGCGGGGGATTAACTCAGCTCAAGCTGGGAAATACCGCGATTTGCAGGTAATGATCCAGGGTAGCAGGCACATGCCGCCTTCACCATTCGAATTAAGAGACGAAATGAACTTGTTTTTTTCGTGGTATGAGCAGCATAAGCATATTCACCCGGTGGTCCTGGCTGCCGAAATGCATGAGCGCCTCGTGACGATCCATCCTTTCATTGATGGAAACGGGAGAACTTCGCGTTTGTTGATGAACCTGATTTTACTCAAGAACGGTTATGTTATTGCCAATCTCAAGGGGGATTACGATTCCCGGATGAATTATTACAATGCATTGGAAGAAGCACAAATCAATGAAAACAAAGATAATTTCATTGAGCTCATTGCGCTTACCGAGTTGGAATGCATCAAGCGTTATCTTTCTGTTTTAGGATAAGCAGGCTTTCGGGCCTGCTTTTTCAGAATATGGTTGAAAGCTTGATCGGCTGGTTTACGATATTCATTTTGAGACTGAACCTGATTTTTTCATAATATTTTTTGCTAAAGCTGCTTTCGAGGTTTTGACTCATCAAAACCGGGAAGTAAAACCCGCATACAGGTCCCAAACGGACCCCTAGCCCGGTGTTAAAAACCTGTTCCGGTTTTATCCCGTTATGGAAAATACCGTAATCGGCAAAAATTCCGAATAGTTTAGGTACAGCGGGCAATTCCATGTAATAGTTAGTGGCGAATAACCATTTTGTTGTGCTCCCGAAGGTTCCGTTCGCTTTAAAATTACCCATGTTTTCGGCCCGTTGATTGGCGCCAAAATTGCGGTTGGTGCGTGAGAAAAAATAATCTTCGGCAAAGATGTCACTGGCTCCGCTCGTTCCGTTCAGGGCAATCGTGTAGCCGTTCAGTTCAACCCTGTTGTAAGGTTCTGCAAGCTGATTATCTGAAACCGGGGTTAGTTTCCGGGTCAGGAACCCGCCGCTAAAGAAGCGCAATTCCATCCAGCGTGATTTTTTCCGGAGGTATTTGTAACGCAAGGTTAAATCACCCATAAGCCTGCTCATTTCATTGGTGTTTTGGGTGTTGAACATATAATCGGTACGCAATTCAAGTTTGTAAGTAAAATCCGGTTTATCGAAGCTGTGTATGTATTTAAGAATGGATCCTTCCTGTTGAACCGTATGATTTTCAATCTGGTCATTGCGGTAAACGTATTGATACACTACAACATTGCTAAAGGGCGAAGCTTTTTTGCGCGAGCCCAATTTCAGGTAAATATAGGGTGATAAAACCGAATAGGAATTGTTCCTGGAGCCCTGGTCGTCGTTCAGGAAGCTTTTGACAGAGATCCCGCTCCTGAGCAATTTGAGGTATTTTTTAGGCAGCCTGGTAAAACTGAATTCGCCGATGCCTGAAACTCCTTTTTTCCTTACGGAATAGAGCGGAGCAAGCAAAAACTGGTATTGTTTGAAAGGAATGCCCATGTTATGAATGGCCGCGCCAAACATCCCCTTGTCCTGGGCATTTCCGGCAATAACAGGCAGCCAAAAAATGTTCGAGCGTTTCGGGTCCATGTCCCCAAGCAGAAACTCCAGTTTCAAGGGTTCCTTTTTGTTGAACAGCCATTTTTTGTTCCAGTTATTGTTCATCCGGTTCATCTCGGGAATTTGCCTTCCGGGATCGATTTGAGCGGAATCGATTTTAATAGCGTATTTCAGCTTGAACCTTCTCTGATCGGCAGGCTCAAGCCAGCTGGTGGTTTTTTCTCCCTGGTGGTAGAGCGTAATGGGGATGGGACCGTTCACTTGCCCTTTATTTCTCAGGATGACGGTAGAGGTATCCGACCTGCTTTTGATGCGTGAGATTTTGTAATCAATGTGGTTGGTTGTTTGCACGAGATCATGAAAAAGCCAATCCAGTTTTTTTCCACAGGCCCTCTCAAGCGCTTCCTGTAAATCCTCGGGCTGCGGATGTTTGAATTTCCAGCTTTCGAAATAGGCCTGCATCGTTTGATTAAAGGCTTCATCACCCAGGTAGGATTTGAGATAATGGAATACCAGGCCGGTTTTCTGGTACATGATCAAGCCGTAATTCAGCGAGGTAAAATCTGCTGAATGTGTTTCAATAGGCTGGTCTTCGCCGACGATTGAAATGAAGCGGTAACCCAGGTCACCCGAATCATGATGGTCGAGGTTCTTGAGGTGAAAAAGGCCCATCACCTGGTTGGAAAGATGCGTATTACCGGGATATTTTGTTTCAACATACCGCATTTCGTTCAGGGTGTTCAGGCCTTCGTCCATCCAGCCGTGCACACGCTCATTGGAACCGAGAATCCCATAAAACCAATTGTGGCCGACTTCGTGAACAATGACGATTTCCAGGTCCATTTGTGAACCGGTATTTCCAATGACAGTCACATTCGGATATTCCATACCGCCCCCGGCCGAAATCGTGCCGTCAATAGCTGTGACCTGGTTGTAAGGATAATCGCCGTTCCAGAGGGAATAATAATAAGTTCCGTCGTTGATGTATTCGATGGCATCTTTCCAGACTGCAGCGTTTTGTGGCGTGAACATCGCCCAGGTTGTTACTTTTCGCTTGGAATGCGGCAATTCGACCTCGCCTTTCAGTACACCGAAACGCTTGTCGGCAAACCAGGCAAAATCATGCACCTTGCTTTGCGTGTAGCGGATCGTTTTCCAATTGGACGAAGAGGGAGGAAAGGGAGCCTGCCCTTTTTTGCGGGTCAAAAAAGCATCCGGGTTATTTTTTGCAAATTCGGCCTTCTGTTCCAGGAATTTCAGCTCACTGGCATCTTGCAGGTCGCCGGTAGCACCCACCACATAATTTTCCGGTAAAGTAATGCTGACATCAAATGAGCCATATTCCGAATAAAACTCCCCCTGGTTGAGGTAAGGCATCTGGTTCCAGCCATTTTTGTCGTAAACAGCCGGTTTAGGGTACCATTGTGTGATCTGGTACGACTGCCCGATGTGTCCGAGACGAGAAATTGCCCCGCTCGGGATTTTAACCTTAAAGGGAGTCGTTACTGTCATACGTTCCCCCGGTTTCAGGGGTATGACCAGGTGAATTTTACAAATGTCGATGTGTTTCGGGTCATATTCCCATTTGACAGGTTGACCGTTAATTTTAAAATCAAGTGAATCAATCCAGCCGCGGATAGAATCATGACCGAAGGTCAGCTCTGTTTCTTTGTCAGCATAGAGTTGCCTGCCTAAAGCCGTTTTCCCGTTTTTATAAGCATTCGGCCAAAGGTGAACGTAGATAAAGCCCAGGGTGTCCGGGGAATGATTGATGTATTCAAAGCTTTCAAAGGCTGAGAGCATGTGTTCCCGGTCGTTTAGCCTGACATCGATTTTATAGTTGACTTCCTGTTGCCAGTAGTTTTGAGCAGTGAGTATTCCGGTGAATAGCAGACCATAAAAGGTGAGCAAGATTTTCATGTTGTTCATTTGAACAAAAATACATTTTGTTTGCGAATTTGCTTTGCCGCTTGTCTAAAATATTTCAAAAGGAAAAGCGAAAAAGACAGGGGTGCCCCCTTTTTTTCTATTTTTACAAAAAAAAGCGACATGTCAGTTCATAAAAACATCAAACGCGTCACCACCAATGTACTACAGGAAATGAAACAGCGCGGGGAAAAGATCTCCATGCTGACCGGTTATGATTATTCGATGGCCAAAATCATCGATGAAGCCGGGATGGATGTTATTTTGGTGGGCGATTCGGCTTCGAATGTGATGGCGGGACATGAAACAACCCTTCCGATCACACTCGATCAGATGATTTACCACGCTTCCTCTGTTGTGCGTGCTGTTAACCGGGCGCTGATTGTGGTGGATATGCCCTTTGGCTCTTACCAGGGAAATTCAAAGGAAGCCCTTTCCAATGCGATCCGTATTATGAAAGAATCGGGCGGGCATGCTGTAAAGCTGGAAGGCGGACAGGAAATCATCGAATCCATCAAGCGGATTTTAACAGCCGGAATCCCGGTCATGGGCCACTTGGGTTTAACACCGCAATCGATTTATAAATTTGGAACTTACGTGGTACGTGCCCGGGAAGAAGAAGAAGCGGCCCGCTTGCTGGAAGATGCCAAAGCCCTCGAAGAAGCCGGCTGTTTTGCGATTGTACTGGAAAAAATCCCGGCCAAACTAGCCGAAACGGTAGCGAAATCCGTTTCCATCCCGATCATTGGTATCGGTGCAGGAAGTGGGGTAGACGGGCAGGTGCTCGTTGTTCATGACATGTTGGGGATTAACAATGAGTTCAGCCCGCGTTTCCTGCGCAAATACAACAACCTGTACGAACAGATGATGAAAGCCTTCGGTCAGTACATTAACGATGTAAAAAGCGGCGACTTTCCGAACGAATCCGAACAATATTGATACACGCCTTGAACGATCTGGAGCTCAAATACGGCCTCGAAGTGCTTTATGAAGATAACCATTCGCTGGTAATCAACAAAAAGGCTTCGGAGATCTCTCAGGGCGATCGTACCGGGGATGAAACGCTTCCGGATAAAATCAAGGCCTACCTGAAAGAAAAATACAACAAACCGGGCAATGTGTTTTGCGGCGTTGTGCACCGGTTGGATCGCCCTACAAGCGGGGCTTTGG
>CBINGV010000052.1:0-15939 GCA_966250255.1 uncultured Flavobacteriales bacterium
GTTTATAACGTTCGCACAGGGCTTTGATGCGTTTGATCTCTTCGAAATCGTACACCGAGCCGCCGCCGCGGTTGAAGGTGTCTTCAATGCTCACCAGCTGCGTTTCGGGAAAATGGACATCCTCCGGGTTGTTGATCCATTCACCGACCGTTTCGGCCGTAATGCGCCCGCGATCGCCTTTCACCAAACGCACGGAAGCGCCGGAGTTTTTCGCGATCCCGCCGCCTTCGTATTTATAGACGTGGCTGTCTTCGTGGCAGATGACCTCGCCCCCGGGTTTCACATGTACATTGATCGCAATCTGGTTGGTTTGCGTACCCGAAGAACAAAACAGGGCTGCTTCCTTGCCGAAAAGCGCTGCTGCAGTTTCCTGCAGTTGATTTACCGTTGGGTCTACCTGGAAAACATCATCGCCCACCGGTGCCGAAAACATGGCATCCAACATGGCTTTTCCCGGTTTGGTTACCGTATCGCTGCGAAAATCGATTACTTTCATCCGAATAAAATCTTTGAACAAAAATAACGAGAATTTTCGTCAAATCTCCGAATATCTTTATTGCTGAACGAGTTTGATTTCCACCCGGCGATCCATGCGTTTTTGCTCTTTGGAATACGATCCCTTGTGCAGGGATTTGGTTTCACCGAAGTAATACAATTCGATTTTATCCGCCGGGAAGCCATATTCGATCAGCTTGCGCTTCACCGTTTCAGCCCGTTTTTTAGACAGGATGAGGTTGTAATCGAGGCTGCCGTCCTTGTCTGTATGGCCGATCACCATCAGCGAAACACCATCAGCATAGGAAGCCTCGCGGAAAAATTGATCAAAAAGGCGCAATTCGTCATCCGTCAGCGTAGCCTGGTCGTGCTCAAAATAGACGTTGTGTTCCCGCAGGATATTTTTGGATTTCAACAGTTTGCTCAGCTCCTCCTGCGACGTGATCAGGTTGCGGATGGTATCGTTGTTTTTCAGCACCCGGATTTGCTCGCCGGCGTGGTTCGGGTCCAGCTTGCTTTTCTGGTCCTGCAATTTAATTTTATTGATATTCAGTGAATCGATCGGGCAGCCGTCGTTGTACACCGAACCGGCATGGTCCGGGCATTTATCGGCATTGTTCGAAACGCCGTCGCCATCGTTGTCCATGCAGCAGCCCGGGTTTTCAAAAGGGCAGCCGTTGTTGAGCTCTATCCCGGGAACATCCGGGCATTGATCGGCCATGTCAATCACCCCGTCATAATCGCGGTCCGGACAACCGTAATGTACGCCGAGGCCCGGTACACTCGGGCACATATCATTCATATCAATAATGCCGTCACCGTCACCATCCGGGCAACCATTCGTTTCGCGCGTTCCTTTGTGGTAAATGCAGAAATCCTCCTTGTCCGGGATTTCGTCGCCATCCGTATCCGGGCAGCCCTGGTATTCATAGAGGCCATAATCGTCCGGGCAGGCGTCTTTTTCATCCGAAACTTTGTCCATGTCAATATCCGATGGCATTTCATACAGGAAATTGAAAGCAAAACCGACGAAAAAATTATGGCTCAGCGAGGCCTTTTGCCCGTAAAAAAGCGAAATGTTGTTCGAGCCGCCAAAAACACTGATCCGGCTGCGGTAAATCCTTCCGGCTAACCCGAGGTAAAATGTCCCGTTGCCCTGCATAGAAAGAGGCAGCATAATGGCATATTTTGCCTTTTCAATCCGTGGCGTTATGGTCTGGATAAAAACATGATTGGTTTTAGTTTTGTCTGATGCCAGGTAAATCGGCACAGATGCGTTGTAGTTTACATACAAGTCTTTTTTTATACGGTAATCAACCATGAGGTGAAAAGTAGTGGGTAAAGTGAAGCGGTATTCCGCTTCCTGCTGGTCACTTTTTACACCTCCTGCTTGCGGGTTTTGTAAATAATCCTCCACATACTTGAAGTTGTTGCCTGTAAAATCAGTATTCCTGAAAAGTTTCGTCATATCCGCATTTGTTGAGCTATTGGTGAAATTATAGCTGGAAGTATTTTTCATAAAACGAATTGAGCCGATGTCAGTAATGGAAGCGGCCAGTTTGATTTTATATTTATTGATATCGTAACGCACATTTTTCTTGCGCCCATCCATTTCATAATATTGTAAGTCGGAATCAGGCCGTATTTCATACGTAGCCCCGAGGTCGAAGCCCAAGCCACTATTCCGGAAAAAGTTTTGATTTCCGTTTTCATACCTTCCGAAATCGGCATCCAGACCTGTGATCTGCGCATTGCTTGACATGGAATCCGTAAAAGCATAGGTGCCGGAATTGACATAAAAATAATCCCCGATCAGGCCATTCAGGAGTTTTATACTGATCCCGGCCTTCAGGAAACGCGTTTTCTCTTCCAGAATAGTGCGGGCATACACCAAAACATGTTCCGTAAAATCGACACGGCTTAGTGAGAAACCGCTCATATCTTCAGGCACATTCAACTGCTCTTTCTGATCGTATCCTATTGCGGCATTTTGCGACCAGACATCGCCGATGCCGGAAACCAGTTTGTAGCTCCGCATCCTCAATGAATAACCGATGGCATTTTTGTGATCAATTTCATATTTGAAATTAAGCACATCAAAATTCGCATTATAATTCCGGTAACCAGGTTTGCTGTGTTCATCAAAACGGGCTTTGGAAAAGGGGCTGTACTCCTGGTAAGAGAGATAAACTCCGTAAGGCCTGGCAACGAAATTGCTGATCGTGTTCTGGCAGTAATTCAGGCCGATTGAAATTTTCGATTTGGAATCAACAATGGACGAAGGGTTGTAAGACGCAACATTCGAGCTGACGTAATTATCCGTCATCAGTCCGGTAAACAATTGCTGCGAAAAAACAGGATAAGTGAAGAGTAGTGCAAGAATGCCGAGCAGGGGTTTCATAAGAACAAATGTTTGATCAAATATAACATTTTTTTCAAATACGCTTCATCTTAGGCGGGCTAACGTTCAATTTTTAACGGCATTTTATTTGCCTGTCGGGGCAGATATGCTTAATTTTGCGGGATAAACCGTTTATTATGGCAATTTTATCCATACCGGACAAGGACATCCGCATCCAGGACCCGGAAGAAATCCGGAAATTCATGAACAGCCGGGGCATTTTCTTTGACCAATGGCATTGTGACGTGGTGTTTGATGATAGCGCCAGCCAGGAAGACATCCTCAAAGCCTATGAAAAAGACCTCAGGCCTTTCATGGAAAAAGGAGGCTACCTGACGGCTGATGTGATCTCGATTAACCGGTTGACGGAAAATTACGAAGCCATCCGCGCTAAGTTCCTGGCGGAACACACCCACTCCGAAGACGAGATCCGGTTTTTTGTGGATGGAAAAGGCCTGTTTTGGTTTCACCTCGAAGGCGAGCCGGTGTTCAACCTGTTGTGTGAGCGCGGCGACCTGATCTCTGTTCCCGAAGGAACGAAGCATTGGTTCGATGCCGGAGAGCAGGATCCTTTTGTAAAAGCCATCCGGATTTTCATTGATATGAGCGGCTGGGTGCCCCATTACACTGGCACGGAAATTGAAAAGCGTTATTCGGATTTTGAAGTTTAGGCTTCCTTTAGATTAAAAATTAGAAAAAAACATGTCCGAAAACGTTAAATATATTTTGACCGACATTGAAGGAACGACAAGCTCGGTATCCTTCGTTTATGATATTCTCTTTCCTTATTTTCGCGAAAACATCGAAAAACTGCGGGAAATGAAGCTCAATCCCGATGTGTTTGAAGCATTTGAGCAAACCATTGAGCTTTCCGCAGAACTGGACGGGGAACAGATCCGCCACACGGACGAAATCCTCGCGAAGCTCCTGCAGTGGAGCCGTGAGGATAAAAAGATTACACCCCTCAAAACCCTGCAGGGCATTTTATGGAAAGAAGGCTATGCTTGCGGCCAGATCAAAGGCCATGTGTATGATGATGTTCCCGCCGCACTAGCCGCCTGGAAAGCCCGGCACATCCAGCTTGGGGTGTTTTCCTCCGGTTCGGTGCAGGCCCAGAAGCTGATTTTTGCCTATTCGGTGCATGGCGACCTGACCCCTCATTTTTCCAATTATTTCGATACCACAACCGGCGGAAAGCGCGAGGTGGAAACCTATCGCACGATCAGCGCTGAAATTGAGGTGAAGCCGCAAAACATCCTCTTTTTATCGGATATCCGCGAAGAGCTGGAAGCCGCAAAAGAAGCCGGTTACCAAACGGTGCAGCTCGTGCGTGAAGGTACGGCTGCCAATTGGGAGGCAACGGCCGCCGATTTCAGTGAAATCAAAGCTTAAAACGCGGCAAAGTTCTGCGTCCAGACATCTTCGATCATCCCGGCCTTCGGGATGTAGTTTACGCCCACGTGTGTCCAGTTTTTATCCAGTAAGGTCCGCCGGTGGCCCCGCCCGCTGATACCCTCATCCAAAAGCAGCTCGATGACCCGTCCGCGCACGGTTTCCTCGCCGCCGCCGATATTTTCACCCGATGTTTTGATTTCGCCGCAGGCTGTTTCCATGCGATCGTGCGGCTCTTTTCCGTCGGATCCGTCATGTGCAATAAAACCTTTTGCTTTCATATCGGCCCCGTGTTTTTTGGCGGCTTTCGAAATGCATTCCGAGGGCTGCAAGGGCGGAAGCGCTTTCATGGCTCTCAGCTCGGCAAGCAATTCCTGCAGCGCCACTTCTTCATCCGGTTTCAGGCCTCCTTTTTCGGCGCTTCGTGCACTGAGCCGCACAGCAACAATTTTGGCATATTCCTGCGGGTAGCAGCGCAGGAGGTTGATCTCCTGCACCATCTGTTTTTCGTAAGCCGTGAGGTAAGCGACATTTTTGGCCGTGTTCAGTTTCGCAAAATCGACTTTTGAAGTATCGGGCTTTTCTGTAGAAGTAAAGGTTTTTCGCAAGTCTTTGATGTCGCAGGAAGTCCCGTAAATGAAGCGCATTTCGACCGTTTCGCCGCTAATTTTGGCATCCAGCCCGATTTTCACCTGCGAAGGATCGAAGATGGTTGTTCCTTCTTCTTCCAATACCTCGAAAAAGAGCTCCAGGATTTCCTGCTTGTCGCTGAAATTTTCCACGTCGAATTCGGTTTCAGCGCCGCTCATACCGCAGATGCCGTCAAAATCAGCTTCTACGTAGCGCCCGCCCAGCAAACGCGTCAGGTTGTTCGTCAGCTTCTGATCGAAGACCAGCGCGGGAAGTTTCTTTTGCGTTTTCAGGACTTCCTTAAACTCCGGGAAATCTTCCAGCTGGGCATTGTATTTTATGGAAAATACCTGGGGTGACTGGCGCAGCTCATTTACGAGCGACAGGTAGTCGCTGACGATTTTCTGCTCCCGCGTTTGTGCAGACAGCATGCCGGCAAAGCTGACGAAAAGAAATACAAAAGACCATTTCATAACATCCGGGTTGGGGTTCGGATGTAAAATTACGGCTTAAAAAACGAAGCGGATATAAGCTAAATACCTTATTTCTTGCGAAAAAAGATGCGGATCGGGATTCCCGTAAAATTGTAACGCTCCCGGATCCGGTTTTCGAGGAAACGCTTGTAGGCATCCGGGACATATTGCGGCAAATTACAGAAAAAGGCAAAAGCCGGCGCATGGGTTGGCAGCTGCGTAACGTATTTGATTTTAACGTATTTCCCTTTGACGGATGGCGGCGGGTTCGCATCGATGATCGGCAGGAGGAATTCGTTCAGCTCCGACGTGGCGATTTTCGTGATGCGGTTTTGATACACCTCCATTGCTGTTTCCAGGGCTTTATGGATCCGCTGCTTGGTGATGGTGGACGTAAAAATAATCGGCACATCGTTGAAAGGCGAAAGCTGCTGGCGCAGTTTTTCCTCTAATTCAAGACTGGTTTTGTGGTCTTTTTCGATCAGGTCCCATTTGTTGACGAGCACCACGACCCCTTTGTTGTTTTTTTCAATGATATAAAAAATGTTCAAATCCTGTTTCTGGATGCCTTCCGTGGCATCGATCATGAAAATACACACATCCGAGCTTTCGATGGTGCGAACGGAGCGCAAAACGGAATAATATTCGATGTCTTCCACTACTTTCGCTTTTTTGCGGATTCCCGCCGTGTCGATCAGCAGGAAATCAAAACCAAAGGCCTTGTAATGCGTATTCACAGCATCGCGGGTGGTGCCCGAGATATCCGTTACAATATTGCGGTTTTCGCCGGTAAGCGCATTGATCAGGGAGGACTTGCCCACATTCGGTTTCCCTACAACGGAAATACGCGGTAAATCTTCTTCGGCATCCAGGTTGACATTTTTGTCAAAGGTTTTCACGATGTCATCCAGCAAATCACCGGTCCCGGAGCCATTGGTTGCCGAAAGGTCGTATACTTCACCCAGGCCGAAAGACCAGAATTCGGACGACCAGCCGAAACGATCGGCGCTGTCTACCTTATTGGCGCAGATGAATACTTTTTTCTTCGATTTGCGGAGCAGGGCAGCCACGGTTTCATCCAAGTCGACAATCCCGGTGGTGACATCCACCATGAAAATGATCGCGTCCGCTTCGGAAATGGCAAGCTCTACCTGTTTGCGGATTTCTCCTTCAAAGATATCGTCGGAACCGTGTACATATCCCCCGGTATCAATAACCGAAAAAGGAATGCCGTTCCATTCACCACGACCATAAATCCGGTCACGGGTAACGCCGCTGATTTCTTTTACAATGGCCGTCCGCGATTCGGTGAGGCGATTGAAGAGGGTTGATTTTCCGACGTTGGGCCTGCCAACTATTGCGATGATGTTGCTCATTCTGATAAGATCGTTAGTCCTCCCCCTTGGCCCCCCAAAGAGGGAAACATGATTTCCTCCCTGGAGGATCAAGGAGGGTGACAATTAATATCCGTATTTCTTTAATTTCAGGTCGCTGGCGCGCCAATCCTTGTCGACTTTTACGAAAGTTTCGAGGAAGACTTTTTTACCAACGAACTGTTCAATATCCTTGCGGGCTTCGCGCCCGATTTTTTTCAGCATGTCGCCACCTTTCCCAATGATGATCCCTTTCTGGGAATCGCGTTCCACTACGATGATCGCCCGGATTTTGATGATTTCCGGTTCATCGAGGTAAGAATCGACTTCCACCTGGCAGGAATAAGGAACTTCCTTATCACAGAACAGGAAAATCTTTTCGCGCACCATTTCCGATACAAAGAAGCGCATCGGGCGGTCGCTCAGGTCTTCCTTGTCAAAATAAGGCGGACTTTCCGGGAGGAGTTCCAGGATCCGGTTCCAAACGTTTTCATGGTTGAAGCCATGCAGGGCAGAGATCGGGAAAATTTCAGCCTGAGGCACCTTTTCTTTCCAGAATTCGATGCGTTTCATCGCCTGCTCCTGCGTACCGAGGTCAATTTTGTTGATGATCAGCAGGACCGGTACCTTGAGTTTCTGAATACGGGCGAGCGTTTCCTTGTGGTTCATTTCACTTTCGTAAATGTCCGTGATGAACAGCAAAATATCGGCATCCTGCAGCGAGCTTTCCACATAGCCCATCATAGCTTCGTGCAGCTTGTAGGAAGCATTCACCACGCCCGGCGTATCGGAAAACACAATCTGGTAATCTTCGCTATTCACAATGCCGTGGATGCGGTGACGGGTGGTTTGTGCCTTCGAAGTCACGATCGAGAGCTTTTCGCCGATCATGCGGTTCATCAGCGTGGATTTCCCGACATTCGGGCTACCAACAATATTCACAAAACCGGCTTTATGGGACATAAACGAAAATTAAGGCTACAAAGGTAGCACATTTCTGCCGTTGAAGCAAATTGTTTATTTTGTAACGCAAAGAGCGCAAAGAAGCGCGAGATTTACAAAGTATAAATAAAAGGGGAATGGTTTTCTCAGCGTCCTTTGCGGAAACTTATGCAAACTTTACGTTACAAAAAAATTGCGGGAAACTACCCGAAGTAGGATTCCGGGATCTCGCACACCGGGATCGGCTGCATTTTGTGCTGGTTAATGCGGTTGAGCCTCCGGTACAAGCTCAGTACTTCCTGCTGGCGATCGCTTAAAGTGTTTTCGTCACCGCGAAAGTCCATCGCCCATTCGAGCTCGGGGTAAGTAGCGCCGATCTGGTCTTCATCACTGCGCCCGTCTTCCCAAAGGCCGTCGGTCGGTTTGGCAAGCTGGATGGAAGAAACGATACGGAGATGATTGGCGAGCGCAAACACCTGTGTTTTGGTCAGGTCGGCAATCGGACTCAGGTCCACGCCGCCGTCGCCGTATTTGGTGTAAAAACCGATGCCGAAATCTTCGATTTTATTTCCCGTACCGGCCACCAATAAGCCATAAGTTTGCCCGAGGGCGTAAAGTGTGGTCATGCGCAGGCGCGCCCGGGTGTTGGCCATCGCGAGGTGATTTTCAACTGTTTCCTGCGGAAAAGTGCGTTCCAGGCATTCAAAGCTTTCCGTCAGGTCGATTTTCAGGGAAGATACGTTCGGGAAACGCGTTTTGAGGTTTTCGATGTGTTCCTGCCCCCGGTTAAACTCCGCTTTTGTCTGGCGGATCGGCATGTTGAGCAGGAGGACTTTTTTACCCGTTTGGGCGCATAAAACGGAAGTTACGGCCGAGTCAATTCCGCCGGAGATTCCCACAATAAAACCAGAAAGCCCGGCTTTTCCGCAATATGCATCAAGCCAGGCTACAATATGGTTGTTGATCTTTTCTAAGTTCAAATCAGAAGAATAAAGTAAACTTGATTAAGATTTGTCCTTGTTTTGCTTGTGGAACGGCATATTTCATGTCGCTCAGGCTCTTGTCTTTCCCGGCATCGATCAGCGTGTAATTCCCGGTGTCGTCGCTCTTGATAGCGCGTTCTGCGTAGTGGATCTGCGACAATCCGAAGAAGTATCCGATCTCACCAACGAGCATGGTCGTTCCGGAGAAGTTCCACATCGCACCACCGGCGATACCTGCGTTGATTTTCAGGAAACGGATATCGTCGTCCAGTACCATGTTGCTGTTTTCAGTCAGCTCGGATTTTGTTCCGGTAAGGGAGTCACCTGCAAAGTTGAAACCGTCGTCGTTGATACGTCCGCCTACTTTGAAACCGAAACGGGCACCGAATTTACCAAAATATTGCAGGTTGCCGAAAGGCTTTGTTTTCAGGGTCATAAATACCGGGATTGTCAGGTAATTCACCTTGTACTGTCTGTTTTGCAGCATGAACAGGTCATGGCTGGTTGCCGGGTTTACCGTATCAAAGTTTTCTTTCTGAACGATCTCGTTCCCCTGGTAGTAGTAGAAAACGGAATCTCTCGGCGTGTATTTGAAAGACTCGAAATCAAACTCCAAACCACTGGTAATGGTCAGCGTCGGGTTGATGTTATAGTTGAAATTCAAACCCAATGTCTGGTCAAAACCGGTTCCTTCACGGTCGAGCAGGGTAGAAGTTTTATTCATATTAAAGCCGGTACCTACTGCGATACCGAACTGCATTTTTTTATCAAATGCTTCCTGGGCGTAAGTCGTTGTGGCAAAAAAACCGAGGGCAATTAAAGAGTAAATAATTTTTTTCATGTTTACTGTTTTTGTGTTATTAATTTATAAAAGTCATATCAGGTTTTTGTCAGATTGACTACTTTTGAATACAAAAATAAAAATTTTTATGAATTTCAACTATTTTTTTTCCCTGCTGCTCCTGGCTGGGCTTTTTTCCTGTTCGGGTAACCCCCTGGATATTAGCGTGGAGAAGAAAGACCTGGGTATAGAATATACAAATCTGGACTCGATTTTTGTAACAAGTAACACCTGGCGGATTGAAAGCGCCGTATGGCAAAGCGGCCTGTCCAAAAATGAAATTATTGCCTATGAGCTGGGACATTGTCTGCGTATCGGGCAACTCGGGGATTCGGGCACTTCGGAACGCATCAAGCAGTTTGTGCACGATCCGTTTATCCGCCGCGTAGAACAGCGGATCCGCGAACAATTCCCGGACCTGAAAGCAACCCGGAATAAAATCCAGGACGGTTTCCTGCACCTGAACTATCATTTTCCGAAAGGGAAACTTCCGAAGCAAGTCGTGTTCATGAATTCCTGCTTTGCAAGTAACGTATTCTGCACCGAAAACGAAATCGGGATCGGCCTTGAACGCTACCTCGGCCCGAAAACGGATGTCATCAAAGAGCTTCCGCCACAGGAGTTTTTCGAATGGATCAAGGAAGGCATGCTCCCCGAATACCTTGAGCGTGATGTGCTTACAGCTTGGGTGATGACCCATTATGTGAAAGAAAGCCGCCAAAACCTCGCTGATGCGATCATTACCTGGGGAAAAGTGCTTTACCTCACGGAGGCAGCTTTTCCGGAAGAGGAGCCGAACCGGATCGTTCGTTACTCAAAAAAAGATTATGAATGGGCGCTGAAGAACGAATATGCCTTGTGGAAATACCTAGTGGATGAAAAGCTGCTCTTTTCCGAAAGCGAGCGCGAAATTGCCAACCTCACCAATGACGGTCCTTTCACAATCGGGCTGCCGGAAAAAGGCCCCGATCGCATGGGGCAATTCCTCGGCTGGCGAATGATCCACGATTATGTGAAAAAACATCCCGACACCACGCTCGAAAAACTGGTGAATACTCCCTACAACACCATTCTGCAGGATTACGAAGCGGAGTAGAGCTTGTATGAATGATGAGCTAGGAAGATAAGTCAGTGGCTCGGAAGTTAGGAGTTGGGAAGTTAGTAGTTTTAAGTTGGGCGGTTATTCACTTAATAAGCCGGCAACTCCGAAACTATTTCCTATTTTTGCAGCAAGAAAAATACAGTCATGGATAAAAAAATTGTCAAAACATCGGAGATCAAAATCAACGTAGGAGTAAATGAAAATAGTGTGCCGGTACGTATGATGTGGAATGCAACCGACGGGAACATTGAAAATGCAGAGGCAAGAGCCATGTTGCTTTCCGTATGGGACCCCGCCCAGAAAAACACCCTGAAAATTGATTTGTGGACGGATGAAATGTCCGTCGAGGAGATGAAGCAGTTTTTTCACCAGACCTTACTGACCATGGCTGATACTTTTGAGCGTGCTACCGGTGAAACGCTCATCACCGAAGATTTACGCGATTATTGCTATCATTTCGCGGAAAAAATGAAAATTTTACCGGAATAATCCCCGCTATTCTCTGGGCGAAATCAGTACCTTCTGAGAAAATAAAAGCTCATCGTTTTCAAAGATCTGGACAGTATACAAGCCCTGTTCCAGGTTTCGGCAATCCAGTTTTACTTCGCCTGTGGCCAGATCTTGCAGCTCAAGCACCACTTTCCCTTGTAAATTATAGATCCTGAGCAAAGCGTCCGATACCGGCTGCTTAATCCGGATTTTTTCATCTCCTGATAACGGATTGGGGATAAAAGCGACTTGTTTGTTTCCGGGATCAATTTTACCGGTATGTACCATTTGACACGGACTATTCACATCCGGGTTGATGAATTCCGTTACACCGTTATTTTGGAAACAAAGCAAGAGGTTATAGCCTTCGAACAATCCGATCATCCCGGTGAGGAGCCCTTGTACGCTGCCAATACCCTCAATGATACTGGAATCTGTGAAAAAAGGAGGATTGTAATTGCAATTGAACCGCTTGCGGTAATCCCCGTTGATGGAAACCGAATCGATCGAGGTGATCAGGAGAGAAGAGCCTGGCAGTACAGGGTCTCCGACTGCTATGCTGAAATCATATAATAACCTTTCCTCGTTGAGGCTATAATCGTAAAAATAAATCTTTTTGTTTTCAGTATCGTTTCGGAGGCCTCCCCGTAAGACATTCAAGACCAAATCATCGCAGATGGATGTATTTCCTTCGTAAGAAAACTGGTTCATGTAAAGCTGATTGTACCAGTTATTCCCGATGAGGGTATCGCCGTGCTGAAAATAACTTATTTCCCGGGTAATGGGCCCACCAAAACAATTGCCCGCGTGATTATGATGATCTTTTACATTCCACACGGCGTCACCTTCGGGAAAGGGATGATAAACTGTGCTTTGGGCCTGCGCCAGGAAATAAGCAAAGATAAAAACAGGAAGGATACTCTTTTTCGTCATCGCGTGAATGTGTTGATCCGGATAGATTAACGCAAAGAAGAGGGAGGAGGTTGGAATCAGTTAGTAGTTTCGGAGTTAGTAGTGACTAAATAATTCCTAACTCCGAAACTACTAACTCCAAACACATCAATATTATTTCATCAACACCATCTCGTCCACCAAATGCTTGGAGTCGGAGTAAATGTCCATGACCCAAAGCACGTAGCGGATATCCACCACCACATTGCGGCAGCGGCTGGCGTCGAATAAATAATCCGACATCGTACTTTCCCACGTGCGGTCGAAATTGAGCCCCATCAGGTAACCGTTTTCGTCGAGCACCGGTGAGCCGGAGTTTCCACCCGTTGTGTGGTTGGACCCGGTGAAACAAACCCAAAGCTCGCCGTCCTGGCCATAATTGCCGTAATTTTTGGCTTTGTGTAAATCAAGCATGCGTGGCAGCAGCTCAAAATCGGCATTCCCGGTATTGTATTTCTGGATAATTCCATCCAGCGTAGTGTGCTCGGTGTACATCATACCATCCGTTGGCGCTGAGCCTTCCAATTTACCGTAAGTCAGGCGCAGGGTGCTGTTGGCGTCCGCCCAATGCTTGGCATCCGGGAACATTTCGTATTTGCCGGCAACGTAAGTTTTCAGCAGGGAAGTCATCCGGGCGTTCAGCTCGCGGAATTTTGGGACCACTTCTTCCACAAAACGTTTGTTTACGGTCAGGTAATGAAGATAACCCGGGTCAATTTCAACTTTTTTGAGGGATTTAAGCGAGATTTTATCCAGAAAGGCAATAAAACGGGCCTTATCGGTCAGCACTGACCTGGAATAAATGGACGCAGTTTTTTCATCCGTCCCCTCATCAGGCAAGCCGAGTTGTTTATTGTATTCGTGGGTCAGCAGGAGAAACACGTTTTTATCCACATTCGAATCGTAATCCTTGAAAAAGCTTTCCGCGCTGGCTTTGAGCTTTTCGCGTTCCTTTTCCCATTCGTTTTTCTCCACCCAGGTCGGGTAGTTTTTGACGATTTCGTCCATCACGCGGCACATATCGAAAATTTCCGGGCCGACATAAAGGTATTCGATCGCCATTTGGTATTCAAAATCATATTTGCTTTCGGAAGCAATCAAATCGTTCATCTGGTGAATCACATTGCCATATTTTTCCAGGTAAGCCGCATTGGATTGGGCTTTGGCAAGATATTCCGATTCATAAGACAGCTTTTTATCTACGGCGGTCAGTTCTTTCAGGCCGCCCACCTGCCCGATCCACTTTTTGTAGGCGTTCGCAATACTGGCTTGTTTGGCGGCATACTTGATGCGGACTTCATCCGAATTGCGCATCGCTTCATCGATTACCGAGAGGGAAAGCTCGCGCATTTTGATCCGGGCCGGGCGCTCTTTTTCAATGATGTATTTGAGCTGGCCGGAAACGAGGTGCTGCTCGGTTTGTCCCGGGAAACCGTAAACCATCGTGAAATCGCCCGGTTTGCGGTTCTTGAAGGAAATCGGCAGGAAATGAATTGGGGAATAAGGCACATTGTCTTTGGAATAAGCCGCCGGTTTGTTGTCCTTGCCGGCATAGATGCGAAACACCGAAAAATCCCCGGTATGGCGCGGCCAAACCCAGTTGTCCGTATCACCGCCGAATTTCCCGATGGAGTTGGGAGGTGTGCCCACGAGGCGCACGTCGGAAAACACTTCCTTCACAATCAGGTAATAGTTGTTCCCATAATTGAAGGCCTTGATTTCGGCTTCGTAATGGTTCCCGGTTTTGGCATCGGAGACCAGCTTTTCAATATTGCGTTTGATTGTCGTTGTGCGGGTGGTGGCATCATCACTAGCCGAAACACCAAACAGGACTGAAGCCGTCATGTCTTCGATACGCACCATGCGGGAAGCCGTAAGTCCCGGGTTAGCGAGCTCTTCTTCTTTCGTTTTTGCCCAGAAACCGTATTTCAGGTAGTCTTTTTCCAGGGAAGAATGCGACTGGATTTGCGAATAGCCGCAGTGGTGATTGGTCAACAGCAAACCTTGCTTGGAAACGAGCTCAGCCGTGCAGCCACCGCCAAAATGAATGATGGCATCCTTGATGC
This sequence comes from uncultured Flavobacteriales bacterium, assembly GCA_966250255.1. Taxonomy (GTDB): domain Bacteria; phylum Bacteroidota; class Bacteroidia; order Flavobacteriales_D; family Crocinitomicaceae; genus M2408. The sequence continues at coordinate 14,139 of CBINGV010000052.1, forward strand.
TTGAATTGTTCACACTGTAAATCTGTTCGGCAGTTAGTTTCATGCCCTTGGCCTGCATATCCGATTCAAAGGCGGAAAGCAGGGAAGGGATAAGCATGCCCTCTTCGGCAAGCGATACGACTAAAACCAGGTTAAAGGCAAAGCCCAGCAACAATTTTTTCATAGAAGCATATTATTTTTTCCAAAGGCGAAAAAAGCCCGGAAATTGCGATGGCCAAAGATAAAAAATCCTGTCGGTAAAAAATTTATTTTTATGATAAAAGGTTAAAATTTGTAATTTTACTCCGTGAAATTCATTGAGCTTGCCTTTCGTTTGGGCGTGGTTTTCGCCATCTTTGCCTTCATTTGGGGAATTTTCCAGATTATCCTGGGAATTATCCGTGGCGGCCGCCGGAAAACGGTGATCGAAGAGTATTCGCTCAAATTTGTCCAGTACTTTTTCCTGGTTGATGTAACTTTTCTTTTTTGCCTAAAAAAAGGAGGTGATCAACTCTTGCTGAACGAGCTGGTTTTTTCGGGTTTTATCCTGGTTTTGTATTTTGTCGGCAAGCTGCATAACAAACAGCAGCGCATTACTTTTTTTAAAATTTCGGGAGCGCGTATGCCCGACCTCAAGCCGGTGTTTCACCAGGGTGCGGAGGTGGCAGCGATTATTTTTGCCGTGCTGCTTTTTGCCTTTTTCATTTTCATGCCGGCCTATGCCAATAATCCCCTAAGCAACTGGTTTTATCAGAGTATTTTAGATATTGAAGACACTTTCTTTTTTGGATTTATTTTCAAAGTCATTGGTTTTTTTGTCCTGATCGGCATCCTGATGAAACTAATCAACGGGATTTCTTTCCTGCTTAGCGGCCGCCCCATTGCATCGGCGCGTGGGTTTGAGCAGCAGGACAAAGACAAAAAAGACGATTTTGACGATTACGAAGAAATAAAATAACCTTTCATGACCCGTGAACAACTGATTTTAGAGATTAAACGCAAAAAGTCCTTTCTCTGCGTGGGCCTGGATCCCGACTGGAATAAAATCCCGGAGCACCTGCTGGAAACGGAAGACCCGGTGTTTGAATTTAACAAAGCGATCATTGATGCCACAAAAGCCTATGCCGTGGCTTATAAACCGAACATCGCTTTTTACGAATGCCTGGGACCTAAAGGTTGGCAGTCGCTGGAAAAAACACTCAATTATATCCCGGATAACATCTTTACCATTGCGGACGCCAAGCGCGGCGATATCGGGAATACATCGACTTATTACGCCAAAACTTTTTTTGAATACCTGAAATTTGATTCCATAACGATTGCGCCTTACATGGGAGAAGACAGTGTGTCGCCCTTCCTGGCTTTTGAAGGAAAATGGGCCATCGTCCTGGGGTTGACCTCCAACAAGGGTGCATTGGATTTCCAGATGCTGCGCGATGAACAAGGCGAGGAGTTTTTTAAATCGGTGATCCGTAAAACGCAAAACTGGGGAAATCCCGGGAACCTGATGTTCGTTGTGGGTGCAACCCGCTCCGAAGACATTGCCGCCGTCCGAAAACTGGCCCCCGAATCTTTTTTCCTGGTGCCGGGTGTGGGTGCGCAGGGCGGAAGCCTGGAAGATGTGGTAAACTATGGCTGGAGCGCAGATTGCGGCCTGCTGGTGAACTCTTCCCGAGGGATCATTTACGCATCGGCCGGGACCGATTTTGCCGGAAAGGCAGGAGAGGAAGCCCTTAAGGTGCAAAAGGAAATGGAAAAAGTATTGACGGCTAAACAATTCGTTTAAGATGGTACAGGAGTTTGAAAAAGCATTTTTCCTGTG
>CBINGV010000053.1:0-15938 GCA_966250255.1 uncultured Flavobacteriales bacterium
ACCTGGATTTCCCCTACGATGAATACTGCTTTTCACTGAGGCTGGCCAATGAAAATGCCTGGACCGTTTCTTATACGGAGCAGGCGATCCTCGAATACAAAAAATTCATGTACCTCGCAGCGATTTCGGATGAGATGGTTTCCCCTTCGGAAATCGTGGATGCCGTGTGGCACCAGCACCTGATCTTTACCAAATCGTATACGGAGTTCTGCAAACTGCTGGGCAAGCGGATCGAACACGTTCCTTCCACGCACAACCCGGATAACAAGGAGCTGTTTGAAAAGGCCCGCGATCACACCAAAACGTTATATGAACAGCACTTCGGGACACAGCCGCCTGAAATCTGGCAGCAAAAAGAAATGCTGGATGGATTGGGCCTGAAAAAAGCAAAGTACAAGATCCGCTCGCTCGTGATTACCGGGATTGTGGGCATGCTACTGCTGACTTTTCCTTTGTTCTTTTTCTTCAACTGGTTCTACCCGAAAGTAAACAATCCTTATTTTATCTTACTGTACCTCGCCTTGATGGTCGGGATGTTCGTGTTCCTGTATTTTTACAACCGGTTCAGGATTGACGGGTTGATCGATGATCTCCAGGGAAACCCGCTGATCAGGCGCCTGGAGGTTAGTGAGCTGGCTTACCTGAAATACGAAAACCTCGACAAGCTGATTTATGGCCATGTCAACAATAAGTTCTATGAAGGAAAGCTGCTGCTCGAAAAAAGAAAGATCCGCGTCGGGGAGCGGGGAGAAAAATCAGACCTGGCCGATAAGGTCATCCTTGACCAGGTGGAGCGTTTCAAAACAACGCCTTATTCCTTGCTGCACCGGCACCTGAAAACCAAAGCCGTGTTTCGCAATACAGCCCGTTCGATGCGTTACCTGAAAAAATACTTACAGAAATCGGCCTTTCATTTTTCAATGTTCCGATTGAACCTCGTCGCCGTGCTCTTTGTTTTCCTGCTGGGATTTGAGCGTGTGCTCACGGGACTGGCCCACGACAAAAATGTGGCTTACCTGGTATTCTTGTTGATTTTTTATGGCGTCATTGCAGGACTTTTCCTGAACAACCAGCACAATCCGCTTGCCCGGAATCACATCCCGAACCTGGTAACGGAGAATATAAAAAGAGATAAGCGCAATACCGGCTGGCAATGGGATTTTTTCATTCTTGGATCCCTGCTTTATTTCCCGGGCTTTAAATCCCTGATCGTCGAATACGATTCCGGCGGCATGAAAGACGGCAGCAATGCAAGTTGCGGTTCCGGATCGACTTGTGGTTCATCCTGTGGAGGCGGCGGTTCCTGCGGCTCGGGATGTGGCGGCGGTTGCGGCGGTTGCGGCAGTTGATTACTTTCTCCGCAGCTCAAAAAAATCTTTTAGCAATTGACCGCATTCTTCGGCCATGAGACCGTTTTGCACCAGGGTTTTAGGGTGGTAAAGCGGAGTGCCGACACAACCTGCCCCGCGTTTTTCGTCGCGTGCGCCAAAGAAGATCTTATCGATTTGTGACCAGTACAAAGCGCCGGCACACATCACACAAGGCTCAAGCGTGACATATAGTGTACAGCCGTGCAGGTATTTTGATCCGAGGTAATTGGCGGCGGCCGTCAGCGCCTGGATCTCCGCATGGGCGGTAACATCCGTCAGCTGCTCCGTCAGGTTATGCGAGCGGGCAATGATCTGCTGGTTGGCAACAATAACGGCTCCAACCGGGATTTCGCCGGCCTCGAAAGCCTTGAGCGCTTCCTGGTACGCCTGGCGCATGAAATATTCGTCGTTGTAAGGACTTATCATGGTGAATTATGAAGCTGCTAAGTTAGGAGTTTGTAAGTGAATTTCTACAAGAACTTAGGGTTTAAATTTACCATATTTTGATTTGGTGGTGAAAATACTGCTTTTTAACATTTTAAATAATTCGGTAGCGTTTCCATGTAAGTGGTTGAACTCCTGGTTGGAAATAAAATCTGTTTTGTGCATTAATTCTAACCAATATAGGGTTTCATCACATTCTTTTTGGGAAATATTCAGCTTATGGATAAAATCAGCAATACTTTCCGCATTATTCGCTTCCCGAATATTGGCGCCTATGGAAGTAGAAGAGCGCAAAAATTGTTTGCTGAGAATAAATTCCCTCTTCGAGCATAATTTTTTGTACTGATAAATAGAGTCGATAGCAAAATCGAAGCTCCTCGTTCTGAGAATACTTTCTTTCATGGGTAAGTTAGTTTAAATTCAAACTAAATAAACAAAAAGCAAAATTTTAACCCAAAAACTTAACGACTCCTAACTCCGAAACTCCTAACTAAGTAACTCTTTAATAAACCAGTTTCGAAACATTCAAATCCACCTTCTCACGCGTTCCGGGGATCTCGCCCGATTCGGAGAATTGCCAATGAACGATACGTTCGTCGTCAATACAAAGCGGTTTGCGCGAATAGGCGGCAATCCAGAATTTGTAATTTTTGAAATCCGCCTGGAACTTCGTTTCGTAGAAATTCAGCGAGGTGTAAATAATCGGTCGCATGCCGGTACGTTTTTCCACTTCGTTCAGCCAGATTTTCATCTTGGCGATCAGGTCTTTGTCCGACAAGCCTTCCGTTTCCACGTCCAGGACAGGCGGCAGATCAATGTCGCGCTTTTTCCAGTGTTTGAGGAAATGCTCCGCTTGCGGAAGCGGGGGATCGGTCGTGATGAAAAAATGATAGGCCCCGTTGGGAATGCCCATATTATTCAGGATGCGCCGGTTGCGTTTCCATTGCGTATCAATATGCGTATTGCCTTCCGTTGATTTGCAGTAAACAAAATGGATCAGCGAATCGAAGCCCGATTTGTCAAAAAGCTTTTCCCAGTCCATTTCGCCCTGGTGGTGTGAAACATCAATGCCGATCGTTGGAAAGCCTTTCGGGATCAGTTTCCGGAACTTGGCCGGGTTCATCGGTTTAATTTCCCGGGTGTAATACAGGAAAAAAGCCCCGGCGAGCAAAAGACTGACCGTTCCCCCGATGATCCAAGGCAAAAATTTCTTTTTAACCCGTTGTTTGCGGGCTTTCCGTTTGGTATTGACGGCTTTGAGCGGATGTTTCCGTTTCGCCATGCAACAATGCGGGGCTTATTTCTTGAAATTTGGAGCTACAACGAGGTCTTTCGTACCGTGGGTCCAGGAATAGAAACCTTCGCCGCTTTTCACGCCTTTTTTGCCGGCTGTTACCATGTTCACGAGCAGCGGGCACGGGGCGTATTTCGGGTTTCCGAAACCGTCGTGGAGTACTTCGAGGATGGCGAGGCAAACATCCAGACCGATAAAATCAGCCAGTTGCAGAGGGCCCATCGGGTGCGCCATGCCGAGTTTCATCACGGTATCGATTTCTTCCACGCCGGCAACGCCTTCAAACAAGGTGTAGATCGCTTCGTTGATCATCGGCATCAGGATGCGGTTCGCTACGAAGCCCGGGTAATCGTTCACTTCTACCGGCACTTTCTGCAGGCTGCGGGAAATTTCCATAATGGTGTTGGTCACCTCGTCGGTTGTGGAATAGCCGCGGATGATTTCTACCAGCTTCATTACCGGAACCGGGTTCATGAAGTGCATCCCGATTACTTTTTCGGCGCGTGTGGTCACCGAAGCAATTTTCGTAATCGAAATCGAAGAAGTATTGGAAGCGAGGATCACGTTTTCGGGGGTAAGCTCGTTCAGGTCTTTGAAGATTTTCAGTTTGAGGTCCACATTTTCCGTAGCGGCTTCCACTACCAGCTCAACGCCTTTAACGCCTTCGGCCATGGATGTAAAAGAAGTGATATTACCGAGAGTAGCTGCTTTCTGTTCTTCGGTCAGCGCTCCTTTCGCTACCTGGCGATCGAGGTTTTTTGCAATAGTCGCCAGGCCTTTGTCCAGGGATGCCTGTGCTACGTCAATCAGGGAAACCTGGTATCCGAATTGTGCAAATGTATGTGCAATCCCATTTCCCATGGTTCCCGCACCGATAACAGCTACTTTTTTCATGTGTTTCAAAATTTTCGGGACGAAGTTAATGAAATTTTCCGGCTGTTTCGAAATAAATCGGGGAATAAAAAAAGGGCCTCTGTATGAAAGCCCTTTATGAAGATTAAATCTGTTTTTTAATTGCGTTTACAACGTACCGAAAAGGCTTTCTTCTGGTCGTAGATGCCCTGGAATAAAGTCGGGTAATTGTATCTCAGGTACATGGACCAGCCCAGCTCACCGGCGCTTGATGTCCAGAAAATCGCTGTTTTCCCTACCTCCAGGTACGTTTCATCCGGCTCGCGGAAACCGGCCGGTATAGCATTGAACAGGGTTTCATTGTCTGCGCCGTCGTTCGGGGAGTTCCACAGGCTGGTGCCTTTCAGCTTGCCGCCCGCAACTTCCTGGCCGCCGAGGTATTTTTTCAGGGTATCCCATTCAGCCTTGCTCGGTACATGCCAGCCGGTAGGGCAGAGGCCGCGCGGATCATCCACTACGTAATAGGTGTACAAACGCCCGTAAGTATTCAGCTTGGAGGAATCACCATTGGAATAGAAGAAAAATGCCGGCTCGGCCATCCCGGAAATATCGTCCAGGTTGCGCCCGCTCATGATCGTATCGCCGTTGCTGTAATGACAGGCTTTCAGGTTGGAAGCCATCCATTCGCCGGAATGGGCAATGATCGTTGTTGCGTACTTATTGCTGTCGATATCGTAAACGCCGGAGCCTTCTTCGGCTAAAGGAGCAGTGTCGGTACCGCCCTCGTCTTTGTCCTTATCTTTATCTTTGTCACAGGCCATCAACGTCAATCCGATCAGACCCAAAAGAAAAACTTTCTTCATTTTGGTGAATAATTAATTATCAAAAATAGCAAAAAAATCAGAGAGGTACAATTTTTTCCATAATTTTTGCACTTTCCGGGAAGAGTGGCTGCGGTTTTTTGGTATAAATTCCAAACAGGGTGGAGCCGCTTCCGGACATGGCTGCATATGAAGCCCCGTTAGTATAAAGTTGTTTTTTGATTTCAGCCAGCTTGGGATATTGAACAAAAACCGTCGTTTCGAAGTCGTTTTTTAAAGCATCTTCCCAGGTTTCAAGCGGCTTTGCCAGTGTTTCGCGGATGGACGTTTCCTGCTGGCCCAAAAGCAGCTTGGCAAAGGCTTCCCGCGTGCCGACGTGAATGCCGGGGTTGATTAAATGCACATAATGCCCTTTGAGGTCCAGCGGAAAAGCTTCCAGGATTTCACCCCGGCCGGAAGCCAGCTGCGGGTAATTTTCAACAAAAAGCGGGCAATCGCTGCCCAGTTGAGCGGCAAAGACACGCAGCTCGTCAGGGTTTAGCCCCAGTTCGAACAAGCGGTTTAGAATCAATAAGGTATAAGTTCCATCAGCCGATCCACCCCCGAGCCCGGCGCCCATCGGGATGTTTTTGTGCAGGTGAATGGCCACCGGCGGGAGCGTATATTTTTCCTGTAAAAGCCGGTAGGCGCGGATGCATAAATTGGAGCTTTCCTCGCCCGGAATGGGAATCCCGGTGCCGGTAAAGGAAAACTGTTCCCGCGGCACAATCTCGAGGATGTCACACCAGGGAAGCTGGAACATGAGGCTTTCCAGTTCATGGTAACCGTCTGGCCGTTTGCTTCTTACACGCAGACCCAGGTTAATTTTTGCCGGGGGGAACAATATCATGCTTCAAAGTTAGCAGAACTAAACAATTTTTGTAATTTTACAGCTCAAATTTAAGGTTTATGTCCGTATATTTAGACTTCGAAGAACCATTGAAAGCCCTGGAAGAACAGATTACCCAAACGCGGGAAATCGGTGAGAACACCGGGGTGGAAATGTCTGATAAGATCAATGTCCTGGAAAAAAAACTCCAGGAAAAAACTAAAGAAATTTTCTCGAGCCTCACACCGTGGCAGCGTGTTCAATTATCGCGCCACCCGGACAGGCCTTATACCCTTGCCTATATCAATTCGATTTCCGACAATACTTTCCAGGAATTGCACGGGGACCGCAATGTAAAAGACGATAAGGCCATGGTAGGCGGTTTCGGTTTGCTTGACGGTGAAACCGTGATGTTTATCGGGCAGCAAAAAGGGATCAATACCAAAATGCGCCAGTACCGGAACTTCGGGATGCCGAATCCGGAAGGTTACCGCAAGGCCCTGCGCCTGATGAAAATGGCCGAAAAATTCAACAAGCCGATTGTTACCTTTATTGATACTCCGGGAGCTTTCCCGGGCCTTGAGGCGGAAGAACGCGGTCAAGGGGAAGCAATCGCACGCAACATCTACGAAATGATGCGTCTCAAAGTACCTGTGATTTGTATTATCATCGGTGAAGGAGCGTCGGGAGGTGCTTTGGGTATTGGCGTGGGCGACCGCGTTGTGATGCTTGAAAACACCTGGTATTCCGTTATTTCACCGGAGTCCTGCTCTTCTATCCTTTGGAGGTCCTGGGATTATAAGGAAATTGCTGCGGATGCCCTGAAACTGACTTCCGAAGACATGAAGAAAAACCAGTTGGTGGACGACGTCATCAAAGAACCGCTCAATGGTGCGCACCGTAGCCAGGAAGAAATGTTCCGTTCCGTGAAAGCTTACATCAAAAGCACGATCGCCGAATTGAAGGAGATGAAAACGGAGGACCGCATCAACCAGCGGATCGATAAATTCTGCAAAATGGGTGTCTGGGAGTAAGATACCAAAAAAGAAATAAGATAACGCCATGGGATTTTCCTGTGGCTTTTTAGTTTAATCACCTAACTCACATAGAAAAAACAGAAGATAAGTTAATTGTGTGTTCTATGTTCCTATGTGTTCAAATCAATTAAAGGCCGACCGTGCTTTTTCCTTTTTTTTTGCATAGCGCATAGTGAAATAATGTTTACTTTTGACTTATGATTTTAGGAGTAAACTGGGACATCAGCCCCGAACTGATAGACGGCTGGTCGACACCGAACAAATACGGATTGCTCTTCGTGAGCGGGATTATTATCGGTTTTTTTGTGATCCGCCGCATGTTCCGCGAAGAAAAGGTGCGGGAGGATTTGCTTGACAAACTCCTGATGTATATGGTTGTTGCGACTGTGGTTGGCGCGCGTCTCGGGCACGTGTTTTTTTACGACTGGGACCAATACAAAAATAATTTGTGGGACATTTTTAAAATCTGGGAGGGTGGCCTGGCTTCACATGGGGCGGCTGCGGCCATCCTGATTGCTTTGTATATTTTCTCCAAACGCGTCAGTAAAAAACCGATGCTTTGGGTGCTCGACCGGGTAGCGGCGCCGATTGCGATTGCAGGCTGCTTTATCCGCTTGGGGAACCTCGTAAATTCAGAAATCGTTGGAAAAGAAACGACTGTTTCCTGGGGTTTTCGCTTCATGAAGCACGATTGTCATGCACCGATGGGAATCCCGTGTCCCTGGGAAGAAATCCCGCTGCGCCACCCGACTCAAATTTACGAAGCGGCGTTTTACCTCGTGACTTTTCTCCTGTTGATGTACCTGTATTGGAAGCGCAAGGCTTACCGGCGCGAAGGGCTGCTCTTCGGCGTATTTATGATCGTGCTCTGGACGGGCCGTTTCCTGGTGGAATTCCTCAAAGAAGGGCAGACCGACCGCGATTTTACCGGGGCCCTGAATACCGGCCAATGGTTGAGTATCCCGCTGATCCTGATCGGGGTTGTGATCCTCGTGCGCAGCTTACGCTTGAAGCCGGAGATCATAGAGCCGGAAGATGTGGTGAAAGACTGATTCCGTAGACTTGGACGCAAAGTCCGCTAAGGTTTCGCCGAGTCTGTTAAGGAGAATTGGGTGGGCAAAGTGCGCAGTTTATAAAGGAAAATTAAACTTCGCGTCCTTCGCGCCAGACTTTGTTTTCTTTGCGTTCCGGATGCAAACCATCCAACAAAATTAAAGTCTGCGCTTTTCAGCGAAATCTGCGGGAGACTATTTAACACTTCGCGTCCTTCGCGCCCGGCTTTGTTTTCTTTGCGTTCCGGACCCCACTACCTCCAACAACATCTGCGGGAACTTAATCCTGGCTGTTTTCTTCTGAAATTTCCTGGTTTTTCTTGCGCTTCGGGAAGTATTTCCGCTGGCGGATGAGGATCATCACAACCCCCACACTGATGGACGCATCGGCGATGTTCCAGATGGCTGGGAAAACTTCTTTTCCGCCGAGCCAAGGGACCCATTGCGGCCAGGTCATATTGAATTGGAACATATCCACGACATTGCCCTGGAGAAAGCCGGTATGGCGCGTTTCGATCACTCCAAAGATGCCGCAGTCGGACTTGATGCCGGAGCCGGGCAGGTGGTTGAAGGAAACGCAGGGATCGTAAGGAAATGCGAAGTCGTAAAACATCGAATCGATGAGGTTGCCGGTAGCGCCTGCAAAGATGAAGCCGAGCGCCACCAAAAACTCCATGCGCGCGCCTGCTTTGGCCTGTTTGTGCCAGTAGTAGCCAATTCCGATAATCGCCCCGATGCGGAAAATGCTCAGGGCAAGCTTGGCCCATACGCTCGAACCGAAGGTGGTACCGAAGGCCATTCCCTGGTTTTCGATATAGATCAGGCGAAACCAATCCCCCAGGAGGTTGATCGGCTCATCGTAGACGGTAAAGCTGGACTTAACCCAGATTTTGAGCACCTGGTCAAGCACCAGGATCAGCAAAACGATTAAGCCGGCAAGCAGGAGTTTTTTCTTCACAAATTATTTTTGAGAGTTTTTGGCTTCAATACTTAAAGTAGCATGCGGTACCAGTCTCAAACGCTCTTTCGGGATCAGTTTCCCGGTTTCGCGGCAGATGCCGTAAGTTTTATTTTCAATACGCAACAGGGCGCTCTGGAGGCTTTGAATGAATTTTTCCTGGCGGGCGGCCAATTGGGCCACTTCCTCACGGGAAAGGGTTTCGGAACCGTCTTCCATCATATTGAAAGTACGGCCGGTATCATCGGTACCGTGGTCGTCGCTCAGGGATAAGGTTCCTTTCAGCAATTTAAGGTCTTCGTTGGCTTCTTTCAGTTTATCCAGGATCAATTCACGGAACTCTTGCAATTCGGAATCGGTGTATCTCGTTTTTTCTTGTGCCATGTGTAATATTGTTAGCTAATTATCAAAGAAGCGCAAATATAAAGGAACAAAACAAAATGGCAACTATTTGCAGGCAATTTTAATTAACAAAATTAAGAGTTATTAACTAAAACAGAATTTGTTAGTTGGGGGCAATCATTTATTCGGCGGAGCGGGAGTTTTGTTCATTTAAGTCGCTGGCAACAAACCAAAAGCAGCTTTTGAACGTCTATTAAGTATAAGCCTAAAATCAATTTTATGCGATTCAATTCCTATCATAACAATGCCATCAAGCTGGAGTCCATCCAGCAGATAAATGACGGCCTGATCGTGATGAAGCATTTTTTTGAGCTAAACCAAAAATTACTGCCTTTGTATTTCGAGCTGAACATCAAGAAAAACAAAACGGTTTACGATAAAAACGACATCGCCAAGATCAACCTGGTATTCGACAACTACAACTTCGATGTGAGCGCTTCGCGGATCCTGCTCGATTCCGATATCCTCGATTACATCCAGCATGCCTATTTCGTCATCCAGAGCGAGCAAAGCGGCCTTCCTGAAAAACAGGATGCCCTGAACCTCTTCCTGGACGAGTACAGCAAGCTGAAAACCATTTGGAAGCAGGTCGAAGCGAATTAAAAGTTCGTGAGTCAAGAGTTTATAAATTGTTGAGTGAATCTCAGCCGGTTCTTTTCGTGTATTTCATTCCTCGCAACGAACTCCGAACTTCCACGTGTTTTTTAACAAGGATTGCTTGTAATTTCCTAAAGTCTTTTATTTTAGCAGCATGAAAAGCAAAGCCGCCAAAGATCCCGGTCTGGGATCGAAGTACAAGCAGCCGCTCAGGCGGATCATGAACCCGGACGGGACCTACAACATCAAACGGGTTGGCGGGATTCCCAAGTTTCGCGATTTTTACAAGCACCTGCTGGAATGTTCCTGGCCCAAATTCCTCGTGTATATTACCGCGTTTTACGTGATTTTCAATTTCCTCTTCACCTTTTTGTTTCTCAGTGTCGGCATCGAGGAACTACAGGGGATCAACAAAACGCAGAACGAGTTTTTTGCCGTTTTCTTTTTCTCGGTGCAAACCCTCACTACAGTCGGCTACGGGGCGATGTCGCCAATCGGTTTCGGCGCGAACGTAATCGCGATGGTAGAAGCTTTTGTAGGCGTGCTGGCTTTTGCCCTGGCTACCGGTTTGCTTTACGGCCGTTTTTCCCGGGCGGAAACGAAAATTGCTTTTTCGCGCAACATCATCCTCACTCCCTTCCAGGATAGCACGGCGATGATGTTCAAAATGGTCAACCAGCGCAACAATGTGCTGCTCAACACGCGGGTGAACGTGATGCTGATCATCGACAAAGGCGTGGGCGAGGACCAGTACAATAAACTGTATTTTGACCTGGAGCTGGAAAACGACGAGGTGTATTTTTTCCCCTTGACCTGGACGATTGTTCATAAAATTACCGAAGATTCACCGCTGTATGGACTGCGTATCCAGGACCTGGTGGACCGGAATGCCGAAGTGGTGATCCTGGTGCAAACCTTTGATGAAACCTATGCGCAATCGCTGCTCAAAAAGCATTCCTATGCGCAGGAACAATGGAAGGAGAATGTGAAATTTGCGACTAATTTCAAAACCAACGAGCAGGGACAGGTGGAATTGTACGTCGACCGGATCGATGAGCTTTTGCCGCTCTAAGCCCGAAAAAAATAATTAAATTGCTTGCATCTGGAGCAGACAGCATTTAACTTTGCAGCATTGGCGCCGTAGTTCAACGGATAGAATAGAAGTTTCCTAAACTTTAGATATGGGTTCGATTCCCGTCGGGGCCACAGATAGGGACAGAGCGTTAATATTATGCTTTGTCCCTTTCTTTTTATCCCCCAAAACCTTAGTAATTTCAGGGATTACAGCAAATAAGCTGTTTATTCTTGTGGTTCGATAATTGCCCGTTTGGGTATCATAGAGCAATCCTTCAGGAAATACCATCCTTTGTATCCGACGCTTTACCTCTAAATCCCCGGAAACCCACATTTCACTAAGGTTTTCAGCGTATCGAATAGCGTTTTCAATTGCCCGTTCGAGGTTCGATAGTTGAAAGGCGCAATCCTGTATATTTTGCTCTATTTTACTGAGTTCCTTTTCAAAATCGGGCTTAAATTTATTATACAGTTCCTCTGAAATTTCGCCCAGGGCAAAGCGTTTATCGATTTTGTCGATGTTGGCTGATACCGCATTTAGTTGCTTTTCCAACTCTGAAATCTCCTCGAGGCTCTCGCTGTGCATTTCTGAATAGGTTTCCATCATCACCACTTTAAGTACTTCTTTGTAGCTTGGTTCAGCAAAATGAAACTGTGAGAGCAATTCGGCAAAGAGCTGATGCATTTTTTTTGCACTCACGTTTTCACAACTCCCCGGTACGTTATTCTTGTAATAGTATAGGCCCTTTTTCTTTACCAAATAGCCCGTATAATAGCTTTCATCCCGAGCCGACCTTACGAACTGCTTAAGAGGTAGATTTTCTTCGTCTGCGCTGTGTTTTTTACCTTTTTCATTTTTGCGTAAGATAACGTTGATTTTAAGAAACATATCGTCTGATACCAAGGGTGGATGAATACCCTGAATGACCTCTCCGGGGATCAATGGTGAAACAATCAGCCCGGCGTAGAAAGGATTGCGGAAATAATCGCTTAATTTTTTGGGATGCTTCGTCCAGCCTTTGCGTTTCAGGCGTTCAGTAATTTCTTTATAAGAGAGGTCGTATTTTACTTTCAGGTTAAAGGCTTCCCGCAAAAGTTCGCCCTGCTTGTTTACGATCAGGTTTGGAACTTTGCCCTTCCCAGGATTCAGGTTGGTGTATCCATAAGGGGTCATTCCATTAGAGTTGTACCCCTTACGCAAACGTGCGCGCGTACCGTTGATTAATTTGTCCCTGCGGATGTCATTATCCATCTTGCCAAAGATATAAAGCATATCACGCTGAAATTCGCCCACATACGTGCTGTAGTCTACGTTCTGAGTTGCAGAGCATACAATGATCCCCTGGGACTTGAGTTTTTCAGTAAGAACGATGCCATTTGCCCCCGTTCTGCTAAATCGGTCGAAGGAGTAAACAATGATGTAGCCCACCGTTTTATTTTTACGCACAAAGTCCAGCATTTGGGAAAATTCTTTCCTTTCATCTGTTTTAGCCGATTCGCTTGTATTACCGAAATACCTTACCACGGTCAAATTATTACTTCGGGCATAGGCTTCGCAATCTTTTAGTTGTGTGCCGAGGCTTGTATTGGTTTCCTGCCGTGAGGTGGAAACCCTTGTGTAAATTACGGCTGTCGTTCTTTGGCCATTTATCAGGCTTTTATTTTTTGGTGCAAAATCTTTGAACCTTTCTAAATTCTTATCCATGGCTTGATATTTTATTTTTTGTTGTCATCGATCAGGGAGTCAGTCATGCCGTTAACTTTCTTAAATACCGCATGAGTAACAAGAGCCGGATGCAGCCCTTGGATTGGTTCACCAGGCAGGAGCTTGTGAACAAGCACCCCGGCGTAAAATGGGTTGGTGAAAAACTGCCGGAGCTGCTTTGGGCTTTTGTCCCAACCGCGAGATTTCAGCAGTTCGCAGATTTCCTTTTCAGGCATATCCGTCAGGGCCTTTAAATGAAATGCTTCCCGCAGCAATAGACCATCTTTGTTGATGTGAAGCCCTGTTTTGTTTTTGCGGGTGGGTTTGCCTTTTGTGTAGCCGTATGGGATGGGGCCGCAATGGAAGCCTTGCCTTACTTTTTGGCGGGTTCCCAGGATGCTCCTTTCCTTTTGGGTTTCGTGAAACAAAAGGCTCATGTTAAACAGGAAGTCGGCTTTCACTCCCTGGCTATTCATTACGAGGCCATACTCGCGCTGTGCCGAGCAAATCTCAATGGCGGCATTGTGAAACTGCTCAATGGCTTTCATGCGTTGTACGGCATCAAGGGGAAAGTAAACCAGGCCGTAAACGATCACGTAACCAATATCGGGGCGCGTTTTTACAAATTCGACCATCCGGTCAAATTGCTCATGCCCGATTTTGTTTTTTTCATCGGGCTGCTCCACAAAGCGCTCTACCACGTTTAATTTTCTTTTTTGAGCAAGCAGCTCGCAATGCATTTGCCGCGTGATCCCGGTGTTACCCACCAAGCCGTTGTCCAGCGGCTTTCTGAGGTAAATTACCGCTCCGTTACGCGGCGTTTGGGACTTCCTTTCCGGCTGGGAAAAGATCACATAGTCCTTTAATTCTTCTTTCATTTTTCGTCGTTTTTTTCACGGTTAACAATGGTGAGAGCGACCCTTGCGCACTCACGGAGAGAACTCAGAAAATCGTGGCATTTTTCCATGCTCCAGGATTCAAAACCGGGTAGCCTTTTGAGGTCATCTTCGGTGATTTTTGTGGACGCATTTTTGTTTAATTGCTTGATTTTCAATAGCTCACACCTTATTGTATTGAGCAAATTCCAGTCCATTTATTCTCGGTATTGGGTATCTTACGATACATTTTTGATTTAATTCGTTTAAAATCAACTGTATATATTTGGTTATCAAAGGGTTGCAGTCCTAAAAGAAAGCCCAGGGAGCGCGGCGGCAACCTGGGCTGAAATCCGGACTTTATGGCACTTTCAGAAGATAATAGCCCGTTTTGCGGACTGATATCCCTGAGCCATGCGCTGGTAGATCAGTTTTTCATTGGCCACCAGGGGGTTGCCTAATTCCTCGGCACGATCCGGGGAAATAATCGTGGCGTCGAAGCTGCGCAACACTCGGTTGCTAAGGGATTTTAGTTGCAGTCCTTTGCCATCCTTTTCGACCTGTTTAACCAGGTCATTGATCTGCATGAAATGCTGGATGTCGTTGTTAAAGACTTCGGTTAAGGTTAATTGGTAAAAAGAGCGTGAAACAATGGAGCCGATGGAGCGTTCGGAAAAGTCCTCGTATTTAGGTGTCCCGCTGTTGCAGTTGATGACAAAAATCCGGTAGCGGCATTCTTCGGGGTCTTCATCGATGAGTTTGATCACGTCCCCCAGCGGCGATACATTCATCACCCCACCATCCACGTTGTTAAAGCAATGTACCGTTTCCGATCCGTTGTCATAGGCAAGTCGTGGTACGGGATTCCAAACAAACGGGATGGCTGAGGAAGAAAGCACACCCGAAACGAAATCGTCGTTGCTTACAAACTGATCGGATTTAACCGAATGGTACGCGCCGGTGTTGAGGGACACGAAACCGCAGGTGAAAATGGTATCCTTGATTTTGGAACGGTCGAGGTATTTGTCGAGTTTTTTGCGTAGCGGATCGTTATCGGCGATGGCTTTAAATTCCCCCAAGTGAGCCTTGACCAAATCGTAAAAGATGCCCAGGTATTTGTCTATGACCTGTTGCCGGGTATTTTGGGAAATGATAAGGCCCAATTTATCCATGGCGCTCATCTCAAAGCGCACCTTGGAAAAGAATTTTTCTGCCAGGCTTTTAATGTCCACCTTGATTTTCAGGTTATCGCCCTGGGAGCGTGTTTCAATGAAATCCGAGGTGTAGATTTCAGAAGCCCCGAAGCGACCGATGCGGTTCACCCACAGATCATGGAGCAACGAGAGTTCATCCATGGCCACCAGGGCACCGTTAATGGCCCCGGCGCTTACTCCGGAGATCACATCGAATTTCATCGGGCTTGTAAGCCCTGTGATAGCCCTCCAATTGTCGGAGAGGTATTTGAGCGCCCCGACCTGGAAGGCTCCATTGAAGCCGCCGCCGGAAAGCACTAAGGCGAATTTTGTTTTCATGCTACGTTTGATTTTAAGTGATTAAATGCTTCGAGTTGACTTTCGCTGAACCATGCGCTCTTCATGGGGCGGTTGTTGAAATCGAAAATGCGGACGCGGTATTGGTGTTCGTCCTTGGGGTCGGGTGAAATGTACAGGCGAATGATTTCGCGTTTGAGCTGCGGTGAGCTGGGGGAGAAAACCATTTCCCCCATTTTGAATTTTGGCGTGTTACCTAAGCGCTTGAGAAAGCGTCGGTGTTTTTTGCCACATTTAATGTTCATGACTACTTGTTTTTAATGGTGTATAGAGCAAAATTCCGGTGGGACGGCCCTTGGTAATTCCACGGCGAGGTCAAACGAGGTTTTATGTACCATAAGGCTCCATTTTGCACCATGTTTTTGCTTTAGAAAATCTGTATTTGCCCACCCTGGTTAAAGCGGCCATACTGAACCGCCTTGCCGATTTCGGGCAAGTGAACAATGGAATCGGCGTTGTGGATGTACTCATTGGAGCCACGGGCTGATCCTTCTTTGGTCACCTGAAGCACCGCGATGAAGGAAGTATCCGGGTAGGCCGCTTTGAGGGCTTCGAGTTCATCGGCTGAAATGTGCAGGCGCGTGAGTGAATCCAGGATCACAAAATCCCAATCCGAAAAATCAGCCGGGAGCGCTCCCGTGGCATACAGGTTCGGATGGGCGGCTTTGCGTTGCAGGAGCTTGTCCTGGAAGGTATGGTTCACCTTTTCCTCTCCCGTCACGTAAAGCACTCTGCCGTGGTTGCGGGAAAGGTATCCGGCAAAGTCCAGGCACAGGTTCGATTTGCCGTATTTGGGCTTGGCGTAGATCACCATCGAAAAGCCCCGGCAGGGATCGCCGATCAGCTGATACCATTTGCCCGTAAAACCGAGCGTGTCGAACTCCATATCCACGATGTCAGTGCTTTCGTAGATGTAATCGTCATTTACTCCATCAAGGCTACCCTGGGGCCAGTCGTCATCATCTTCCACTCCGGCAATCCCCATCAGGCCGTTAAGGACACGAGCAGGGATTTTCAGATAGCCGCTTTCCTTTTTGCT
>CBINGV010000054.1:0-15921 GCA_966250255.1 uncultured Flavobacteriales bacterium
ATCGCATGCCGCAAAAGCTTTAGCGATGGCGCAGGGGAGATAAAGAGGGGTGACATTTATTGAAATAATGTTTTTCACATGAAATCACCTCCCTTAATCCCTCCTCAAGGAGGGAAACAGCTTTTATCAAAATAAAAAACATGGTACGTATACTATTTATTCTCTTATTCTCGGGAACGCTGTCACAGGCTTTTTCCCAGTTGAAAATCGTCAAGGACAACATCGCCTGTACCTACGGCCTGAAAAATGAAAGCGGCGAATGGATTGTCCCCGCAACGTATGTACTCCTGGAAGAAATGCAGGGTTACTTCAGGGCAACGACCGCTGAGGGAAGGGGCGTGCTGACCTCGTCAGGAAAAGTGCTCGTCAAGCCGATGTATGATGTGATTGAATTGCTGCCGACCGGTTTTTTCAAAGCAAACATCAAAAACTATTATACGGTTATCAACAAACAGGGCAGGGCCATCTGCAAACTGGCTTATACGAGTATCATACCGGATCCGAACGGCCTGCTGATGCTTTATAACTATGAGAACAGCATCTACAAAACAACTTGCATCGACACGACGGGTAATGTCGTGATCCCGGAGCAAAAAGGGTACATTGCACCTTTCGGGGCCTATAGTTTTGCGCTCATCGGCCAGTATCCCGGTTATGAAAATTCCGTCAGTGGTGAAGCAGGGGTGATCGACCGAAACGGGAAGCTCATGGTGCCACGGGATTATGAATATTTGAAATACTGCAGCTCCCGCCTGATTTTCCGGAAAAATTACAAAACAGGAGTGATTGATCTCAGCAACAATGTGCTGCTTGAGGCGAAATATGCGATCATCACACCCAATGGCTCCGAGCCTTGTTTCCGGGAAACGGACGTTCTCCGGATTATGGACGGGAATAAAACCGGCTATATGCGTGGCAACGGTGAAATCCTGATCCACCCGGAATTGGACGAACTGGTGAATCTTTATCCCGACCAGCAAACACCCAAGGCACACCAGCTATTCCGCAAGGGAAGTAAAATGGGGATCATTTCGGTGGATTATAAACTGACGACCGCGGCCGTTTACGATACCCTGATTCCCCGCCCGAGGATTAGCTGGAACGAATCGTATCAGCAGATCCAGCAAAATAAAAAATTGTACTTCCAGTTCGGTGAAAAGGGCAAATACGGTTTGCTGAAAGACGACGGGACAGTCGTGTGCAAAGCGGAATATGACAATTTCCTACGCTCGGATTATGCCAAAAAGCCGGCTTATTTTGTGTCGAAAGGCCTGGAGCTCTACCTGCTCGATTACAGCCAGGAAAACATCGTTCCGGAAAAAGCGCGGCTTGTGGCCCGTTATGATACGCTGCTCATTTATGAAAGCCGGGGAGAATTGCTTCCCTGTTTCATCCGCGGTAAAAAAGAAGTGATCGCTGCCATGGGTTCCGAGCATTTTGAATACCGCACTTACGGCAACATTTTTGTCGTTGCCACGCGGAACGGCTACCATTATTTTACCACGGAAGGCAAGCCTTTTCTTAAAAACAAGGTGATGTACATGGACGTCAACCAGGGAAAATATTACGTGCTGTGTACCAAAGCAGGTAAGCGGGGCATTTATCATTCCGGGATGCAAAAGCTGATCATCGATACCTTGTACGAAAACTTCAACCTGAACAACGCTTACCGGAATGTGATCTGGGGCATGCTTCCTTACAAAGCGGGGCAACAAAACGGGACGGTGGTTTTTGACCCCATGAACACCGCTTCTGTTCCGCTGACGGAATGGGTTATCCTGGACACTAACGGTCGTCGGATCAATAAAACGGTTTTCGATGGGGTGGTTTTCGGAGAAGATACGACTCATGCTTATTCCAGGGGACTGACTGGAATTGTTGACCGGAAAATGGACTGGCTCATTCCTCCGGATTACCGTAAAATTCTCCAGGTGGCCCGGAATTATTTTGCGGTGCAGACCAAAGGCGGGAAATACGGGATCGTGGACCTGCAGCATCATCTTGTGGTGGACACCGTATATACGAATTTTGAAGAAATTTTTATAGGGAGCTACAGCGATTGGAAGCGCTACTTTTCAACAATGGACGAGTCGGATGTTTTAAGGCAACGCTGGTATTTGCTGAGGAAAAACAATCAGCAGGCTTTGTTTGGAAGCAATGGAAAGATCATTCAAACAACGGATACAAAGGAAAGCGAAAAGCTCATGAGCCTGCTGGTGGGCTTTGCCTATATGGGCAGTAGGAATATGGGCAGCAATTCCTTTAGAATTCAGACCTTGCCGCACCAGGATTCAATGCTTTCGGCTGTTCGCTTTACAGGTCAGCTCTACCAGCTGCTGAAGGTGAATTACGATAGCCTCGCCGGCTGTAATCCTTTAGACATGCAACCGAATCCTTATTTTCATGTACCGAAGGAATGCTACACCAGATCACAACTGCAGTTTTCACTAAAAAGCCTGGGGAAAAAACATGTTTGCATCGAAAGCTCACAGCCTCTGAAAAGAAATAGCCTGTGGTATGCAATGCAGGAGCTTCATATGGAATCCGGCCTGAAGTACGAAAATTACATCTGGCGGAATGAAAAGCTGGACAAATTGGAGTTGAATATGCTTTTCCCGGATATCGAACAGTTGGAAGCAGAGCTCATCCGGATCCTGCAGCAACGCGATGATTTAAAACTGAGTTGCAGCTCGCCGGCAACGATCCTGGTCAAAATCGGGAATGATTTCTGCCTGCGTAAAGAGGGCTTGACCCTTTATTATAAGGACCCGGAGCATTACGAACAAATCGAATTCCTGGTTACTGCGGAGCGCCTGGCACAAAACCCGGCCGCCAAATGGATCCTGCCGTATCTCGATTAGTTTTTCTGAGCGAAAATACCTAATTTCGTCACACCCAAAACAAAGGCTTATGAAAGCGAAAAAAGGCTTGTTTTTGATAGCAATCGGATTGAATATGAGTATGATTTATGCACAGCAGGAACCTAAGGCTCCGAAACACGATACGGTATTGAGCAAACACGGACTCGAACGGATCGATCCGTATTTCTGGATGAACCGGCGTGACACGAAAGAAGTGCTGGACTACATTCAGGCTGAGAATACCTATACGGAAGGTTACTTCAATCGCCTGGCCGGTCTGCAGGAAAGCCTTTTGAAGGAGTTTGAGCGCCGTATTGATCCGAACGAGGAAAGTGCACCTTTCTTTTTGCAGGGACGCGAATTCCAGGTGAAAAACAGTACAGGAAAAGATTACCAGGATATTTATGAGCGGGTCAATGGACAGCAAGTGCTCTTTTTCAGTGAAAACGAACGGGCCAAAAACCAGAGTTTTTATGAGCTGGCCGATTGGTCGCCTTCGCCGGACAACAAATTGCTTGCTTTCAGTGAAGATTACCTCGGAAGACGTAAATATACGATCAGTTTCCGGGATGAGAAAACAAAAAAAATGCTCAAAGACCAGATCCGGGAGACCGATGGTTCTTTGGTTTGGGCGAATGACAATAAAACCTTGTTTTACGTAAAAAAAGACCCGAAAACCCTGCGTGAATTCCAGGTATTTCGTCATGTGTTGGGGAGCGATCCGAAAAAAGACCAGCTGGTGTTTGAAGAAAAGGACGAGCGCTTTTCCGTCGCTATTTCCAAAAGCATCACCCAAAAATACATCATCATTACCAGCGAAAGCTCTACAACCACCGAGCAATTGCTGATCAACGCCAATCACCCGGAACTGGCCTGTGAAATTTTCCTGCCGCGCAAATCCGGCCATTTGTATGAAGTGGAAGACCATGAAAACGGCTTCTACCTGACATCGAATGACAATGCACCGAACATGAAAATCCTGTTCTATAAAGACTGGCCTTCCAAAAACCCGCAAACCGAAGAAGTGGTGCCCCACGACCCGAAAGTGCTGATTTCGGATAAGCTGGTGCTCAAAAACTACCTCGTGCTCGAAACGCGGATCAATGGCCTGGAGCAAATCCAGCTGATCGATCTCCGGACCAAAGGGAAAAGCACCATTGCACTGAAAGAAGAGGCCTATACCCTGAAAATGGGCTACAATGACGAGTATGCGGCCGATTTCATTTATTACCACTACAATTCAATGACCACGCCGACTACCGTTTACAAATATCATTTTTCGACGGAAAGAAGCGAGGTTTTCTTCATGAAAAAGCCCATTGACCCGAGCTTCAGCCCGGATAATTACGAATCGAAGCGGGTTTGGGCAACGGCAAACGACGGTACACTCATCCCGATTTCAATCGTTTATAAAAAAGGAACGAATCTGGAAAAAGCGCCGCTCTTACTTTACGGTTACGGCTCCTATGGGGTAAACATCCCGTCTGCTTTCAGCTACATCCGCCTGAGCCTGCTCGACCGCGGCTTTGTGTATGCACTGGCGCATATTCGCGGAGGGAAATACATGGGCGAGGCCTGGTATGAAAACGGGAAATTCCTCAAAAAGAAAAATACCTTTACGGATTTCATCAATTGTGCCGAATACCTCGGGATGAAGAAATACTGCGACCCAAATAAAATTTACGCCCAGGGTGGAAGCGCCGGCGGCTTGTTGATGGGAGCTGTGACGAATATGGCGCCTTACCTTTGGAAAGGAGTGATTGCCCAGGTTCCTTTTGTGGACGTCGTTTCCACGATGCTGGACGAGTCCATTCCGCTTACGGTCGGTGAATATGAAGAATGGGGCAATCCGAACGAGGAAAGCTATTTCAATTACATGCTGAGTTATTCGCCTTACGACAATGTGAAAAAGATGGCTTACCCGGCTTTGTACATAACAACCGGTTACCACGATTCGCAGGTGCAATATTGGGAGCCGCTGAAATGGATCGCCCGTTTGCGGGATTACCGCACCAACCAAAACCCTTTGCTGCTGGACTGCAACATGGATGCCGGTCACGGCGGCGGGTCCGGTCGCAGCAATGAGCGCAAAGAATGGGCAAAAGAATACAGTTTTATTTTAGACCTGGAAGGAATTGAGAACTAAGGTTTTCAGCATATTTTTTATTTTATTTGCCTTACCGGTTTTTTCCCAGAACTTCGAGGATACGGTTTCGCATGTCTTTTTCGGGCTAATCAAGGTAAAACGCGACCTGGATTCGGGAGCTTACCTGAATTTCCGTACGAAGAAAGTGCTCTACGCCGATCTTGGCTACAGTACGGCGCCCTTTTCCCTCAAATTCAGGGATTCGCTGGGCCATCGCCAGAAACTGGTGTACCGGAATAATTCGCGGCCTGTATTGGGCTTTGGCTTTTCCTACAAATGGTTTGCCATACGTATCGGCGTGAGCTTGCCGCTGCACACGCGTTCCGTCGAAAAATACGGCAAATCGGATTACCTCGACCTGGGTTTTGAATTCAAGACCAAGCGTCATTTCTATGATGTCGACCTGCACAATTACCGTGGCTTTGCGATTAAAAATGCCTGGCGCTGGAATGACACCCTGAATCCTTATTCGGAGCCGCACCTGATCTATGCCGATTTACTGACTTTCAGTCTTTCGGTCAATACCTGGCGTTTCCTGAACCCGAATATCCAGATCAATATCCTGCGCGGAAAAACCGGCATGTACCTCCAGGAGGAACAATCGGTGTATATCAAAACAACCGTCAATTATTTTTACGCCAACCGCTACGACGGGATTATCCCGGATGCCTGGACTTATCCCGAAAACACGAAACTGTCTTCTAAAAATATTTCAGCGCTGGATTTCGGCTTCGTGCCCGGCTATGTCTATGTCAACCGCATCAACAACTGGCAGTTCTCGGGTATGTTGGGACTTGGCGGTGTGATCCAGGCCAAATCTTACGGCGGGCGTGCTTTCCTGGGACTTTCTCCCCGCTATGATTTCAGGCTGCTCTTTGGCTACAATGTCCGGAAATGGTTTGTAAACCTCGTGAGTGAGTTTGATAACAAGTCCATTCGCTTCAATGACCTGCGCTACCGGCAAACGTATTACATGTTGAAGATCGTTGGGGGGTATCGCTTCGATTAGGGAAGGGAATGTAACGCAGAGGGTGCAAAGGTCTGCGCAAAGAGCGCAAGGTTGTTGGGCTTTAGAGGAACGCAAAGTGCACTGAGTTTTCGCAAAGAGCGCAAAGGATTTTGGGGGATGCGGAGGTTTGGACGCAAAGTACGCCAGGTTTTCGCAAAGAGCGCAAAGGTAAACGAGTTTTTACAGGTAAAGCACAGGATAATAAAACACGCAAAGAAATTAGCGTTACAGCTTAATGCTTGCGCCGGCCTTTTTTGCTGTAATAGGGGTTCATGGAGAACTCGTTCTTACGCTGCTTTTTCGAGATTTTTGGTGTTTGGTCACCGTTAGCAGGAATTGGCTGGTCGGACTTGGATGATTTGTCAGCCTTCTCGTTTTCAGGCACAGCAGCTACGTGGGTGTTTCCACCGGCCGGTGCGTTTTTGTCGGAAGGATCAATCCAGTTGTTTTTTACCTCTTTGCTGACTACTTCACCGTTTTTCGGGTTGATGTGCTGCAAAGTATAGGTTTTATCTCCTTTAGTGTTGATGCCAACCACATCTTCGTTTACGATCCACTTGTTGTTTTTGAAGTAGAGTTCATCATACGAGAAATCCGGAACATAATACTCGTAGAAACCAACCAGATTGGGCGTCTCAGGGGAAAGGTGATCGTAAACAATGCGCTGGCGTACTTCATCGTAGTTAAGCGACATGAAGGCTTTTTTGGAGTGCTCGAAATAAAGGCGCTTGTGCAGCCCGTCGTTCATTTTAAAGATCGGGTTGCCCAGTTTTACTTTGTTTCCGTTGAAAGAGATCACGTCCACGAGCTTGGTGTTCGTAGCGGTATTCCCGTCCCAACCGAGGATGGTGTAAAGTGTTTTATTGGATTTCTCCACCGGGATGATCTTGTAGTACAAAGCGCCATACCAGTTCTTCTCATCGAGGATCTCTTCCGTTCTCGGCATCATGGTAGCCGAATTGTCAATCAGTTCGATGGTTTTCCATTCTTTTTTCTTGTCGTCGAAACGCAGGATGAAGCAGAAATACTTGTTGGAACGGTCTTCCTGCTCGATGTTCCAGTTGAACAGGCGGAAAGTATTGTCCGGGCTTTTGATCGAGCCGAGGGTCTTCAATTCCGCGAAAGGATAAGCAAAAGCGCCATTGATTTGGATCGTTTCAGCCAGGTAGGACTTGAAAATCGCATTATTTTTGTCTTTTTCCTCCGGGGTTTTTGATGCGCGCAGCGCATTCAGGTAGACCTTCAATTGCTGCTCACGTTTAAATAAGGTGCTGTCTACCTGCGAGATAGCGATCCCGGCCAGCAAAACAAACGCGATATTTAAAATCAATTTCATACCCAGTTTAACGGGAAAATTACCACAAAGTTACAATTTTTTCGATACCGTGCACACAAGTGCTTAATTTTTAGCCGAATCCTTCATTCGTACAGGATTATCATCAAAAATTGCCGATGAAATATAAAGTAACAAGCACTTGTTAAAACATTATGTTCCCGCTCCGGATTTTGCCGGATATTCGCCGTAATTTTGCAGCATGTATCAGGACACCTTCAAGCATAAAGGCATGCGGCGCCAGCTGATTGACGAATTGAGGCTGCGCGGGATCAGTGATGAAAAAGTGCTCGAGGCCTTCGATGCCATACCGCGTCATTTCTTCCTGGACCTGGCTTTCGTCAACCAGGCCTATTCCAACATGGCCTTCCAGATCGGAGCGGGACAAACCATTTCCCACCCGTATACCGTAGCTTTTCAAACCCAGCTCCTGGAATTGAAAAAGGGCGATAAAGTGCTCGAGATCGGGACGGGATCGGCTTTCCAGACCTGTATCCTTTGCCAGATGGGGGTCAAGGTATTCAGTATTGAGCGCCAGCGTGAGCTTTTTGTAAAAGCCAAACACATCATCCATCATTTCAACTTCAACCCGAGGCTTTTTTTCGGGGATGGTTACAAGGGCCAGCCGGCTTATGCTCCTTACGATAAAGTATTGATCACCTGCGGGGCGCCTTTCGTTCCGGAAGCTTTGCTCGAACAACTTAAAATCGGCGGTGTGCTGGTGATCCCGGTCGGGAACCTCGAAAAACAAGAAATGCTCCGCATCACGAAGCGCGGGGAAAAGGATTATTTTGAAGAGCGCTTCGGTGAATTTAGTTTTGTGCCGATGCTGGAGAATACCAAGTGATGAATAAGTGGAACCGAACAGGCAAGATTAAAGCTGCGATCATCCTGATTACTGCGGCTTCCGGTACTATGGCTAGGATCCGTGAAAACAATGAAGTGCAGCTTCAATTCATTATTTTACCTTTCATCTTTGGGGTAGTTATGGTTTTCCTGATGAGCTTACTCAGCAATAACAAAACTCCTGTAGTGGCTCCGAACTGGAATGAAAATCCTTTGAGCAAGTCTTCATCCCGTTTGGTCTTTATCCAGTTTTCGGCCTGGTTTTTCTTATTAAATGGTTTAGGGATGCTGATAGGAGCAGGAGTTAGAATGTCATATTTAAGTGTTAATGGAATAACCTGTGTGTGTTTTGCATTGGGACTTTTGTTTGGGATTTATTTAAGCTTGAAATGGTTAAAAAGTAAAGTGTAATTTTTACTTTTTGCAGCACCAAAAAGTAAAACAAAAAGGGAAGGAGATTTCGTCAGATGAATACGGATTACTGTTTCAAAACAGGATTTTATCCTGGGGATCAAAGAGGGTAAAAAATAAAGTATGGCTTGAAAATATAGGGTGTTTATTTCCCGTTAGTAATTGAAGATTTAAGCGTTATGAAAGTTCTTTTTTGTTTATCGTTCTTTTTGATTCAATTTACTGTATTCAGTCAGAAAAACGCCCGCGTCTTTTTGATCAGGGATGCAGAAAGCAAAAAGGACCTGGAGCAGTTTGAGCTCGTCAACCTGCGTCCGGGAAAATTAAAAATCACCCGGCAGGGAAACCGGGTTGTTGTTAATCATTTAGGCAAAAAAGACCGTTTCATCCTGAAAAGAGAGCAGTACCATGATAAGGAAGTGTCGGTGAACGACCTGAATCTGCAAGTGGGAGAAAAGGAGGATACAGCTGTGGTTTACCTGCTTCCGGTAAAAGCATCATTGGACAATTATTGGAAAACACAGCTGGACTCCCTGCGCCGCTTTCACCGGAAAGATACGGTCCTGGTCGAAAACCTGACGCAGATCGCAGACTGGATCAAAACAAAGGGACAAGTCTCCCCGGCAACGATTTATTACTGTGATGAAAGCCTTTGTTCCTATGGCCGGACTTTTGAATTCAGCCTGAATATGGAACTCGTTCCGGGAGCTTTCCTCCTGGCGAAATCCTACCGTAACATGAAGCCCGATGTTCAGTGTATTTATATGGATTACACCGTCCAGAAAATACTGGCTTTGATGCCGGTGTTTAAGCTTAAAAACGAGCAGGTCAGCGAAACCCGGCGCTTGAGTATTCCGATGACGATTGTTTTGCAATGAATGAGTTGTTTTTCGCATCGTAGAAGGGTGTTTTGGCACGGTTTTTACCAAAAACACGCGCCAAAACAGGGTTCCTGTTTTATCTTGTGTCACGCATATTTGATACCTACGGCATCAGGAGAAGATTTTATCCGGTTTCGGGTAAGCAAGGTGTCATGTATTGCCTACGGCATCAGGAGAAGATTTTATCCGGTTTCGGGTAAGCAAGGCGTCATGTATTGCCTACGGCATCAGGATAAGATTTTATCCGGTTTCGGTAAACAAGGTGTCATGTATTACCTACGGCATCAGGAGAAGATTTTATCCGGTTTCGAGTAAGCAAGGTGTCATATTATTACCTACGGGGCATTAGGAGAAGATGTTGTCCAGGTTTAGGAACATTCCTATAAAAATAAGACATCATGTGTATTTGATACCTGCAGCATCAGGACTGAAATGGATTTTGAATGTTCTTTGGGTGAAGCCGAAAAGGATAGAATCAATTAAGAAGCGTACACCTCATCCAGGGCATCACACATGGTTTTCGCCGCGCGCTCCAAAATTTCAGGGGTATGGACTGAGGAAACAAAACCAACTTCATAACCGCTCGGGCCCATGTAAACTCCGCGGTTCAGCAGGGCGGAATGCAGCTTGCGGAACTGGTTCATGTCCGGATTAATTTCTTCCGATTTACGGATGGTTTTTTTGCCGTCAAAATTGAGCCAGAAAATGGAACCGATTTGTACAATTTCAAAATTGTAGCCCTTTTCCTTCACATGAGCGTTGATCGGGGTAATAAATGCCCTGGTTTTGGCTTCGAGGTTCCGGTAAAAACCGGCTTCGGCACATTCGCTCAATTGGGCAATCCCTGCGGCCATGGCTACGGGGTTACCGGACAAGGTTCCGGCCTGGTATACGTTTCCGTCGGGTGACACGCAGGACATGATTTCTTTGCTCGCCCCGTAAGCGCCCACAGGCAGGCCGCCGCCGATGATTTTCCCGTAGGTGACCAAATCCGGTTTGATGCCATAATATTCGGCTGCGCCGGCAAAAGCGACCCGGAAACCGGATATTACTTCGTCGAAGAAAAGCAAAATACCATGTTTGGTGCAGAGCTCACGCAGTTTTTTCAGGAAATCAAGTTCCTGCAGGAGAAGCCCGTTGTTTGCCGGGATCGGCTCAATCACCGCACAGGCGATTTGTTCCGGGTGCTCGGCGATGCAGCGTTCGAGCGCTTCGACATCATTTAAAGGCAAAACAAGAGTTTCCTGGGCAAAGCTTTCCGGCACGCCGGCACTGGATGAAGCGCCTAAGGTAACGAGGCCGCTGCCGGCTTTCACGAGGAGCGAATCGGAATGGCCGTGGTAGCAGCCTTCAAATTTGATGATCTTGTTTCGTCCGGTATAACCGCGGGCCAGGCGCAGGGCCGACATCACCGCTTCCGTTCCGGAGCTTACAAAACGGATTTTTTCAATGAAAGGATTGTTTTTCAGGATCAGCTCCGCCAGCTCGTTTTCGAGGCTCGTCGGGGCACCGAAACTAGCCCCGTTTTGCAGGGCTTCCACCACCTTCTGGTATACTTTCGGGTGGTTGTGGCCCAAAATCAGCGGCCCCCAGCTGCAGCAGAAATCCACGAAACGGTTGCCATCCTCGTCCCAGATAAAACAGCCATCGCCTTTTTTGATGAAAAGCGGAACCCCGTCAACGGCCTTGAAGGCGCGTACCGGTGAATTAACGCCACCCGGGAAATAATTTTTGGCTTTTTCAAAAAGACTGGCTGATTTGCTGCGGTTGATGTCTGCGATTTTTTCCATAAGGCTGTTTTTATACTTCGCGGTCCTGCAAAAAGGCTGCAAGGGCCTGTAATTGTTGTTTGTTCCTGTCGGCAATGTCGATTTTTGCCAGGGCTTCGAGCGCCTTTTCAAAATAGCTGTCCCGGAGTTTTTTCACTTCTTCCCGGATGTTCAGCTCGGCAAAAATATTGATGGCCTGTTCCACTTTTTGCTGCGGATTCATGATCTGCGAGAGGTTAGCCAGGAATTCCTTTTGCAGGGGATTGGCCAGCGCAGCCGCTTTCAATACAAGGATGGTCTTTTTATTGGCGATGATGTCTCCGCCGACTTGTTTCCCGAATTTTTCGGCATCAGCATACAGATCAAGCAGGTCGTCCTGGATCTGGAAGGCAATGCCCAGGTTCATCCCGAAATCGTAAAGCAGGCGGCGGTTTTCTTCCGAAGCATCGGCGATGATGGCGCCCAACTCGAGGGCACAGCCCAATAAAACGGAAGTTTTGAGGCGGATCATTTCAATGTACTCGGGGATAGAAATGGAAGAACGGGTTTCAAAATCCATGTCCATTTGCTGGCCTTCGCAGACTTCCACAGCCATTTGATTAAATACCTGCATCAATTCCGGGATATGGCGGTTTTCCTGCAGGCAAAGCTGCTGATAAGCCTTGATCAGGAGCACGTCGCCGGAAAGAATAGCGATATTGCTGTTCCATTTTGTATGGATCGTTTGCTGGGAGCGGCGCAAAGGCGCTTCGTCCATAATGTCGTCGTGGATGAGCGAAAAATTATGGAAAAGCTCAACGGCCAGGGCAGTATGTTTGCTTTTGTCAAAACCGGCCCCGAAAAGCTCAGCGCCCAGGATTACCAGGATCGGCCGGATGCGTTTGCCACCCAGGCTGAGGAAATAATTCAGCGGGCGATACAAATTTTCAGGGGAAGCCGGAAGCTGTAAAGCGGCGATTTCCCGCTCAATTTGTGCAGCAAGGATTTGGAGTTCGCTTTCCATGGTATTTATTCTCCGTCTTTTTCCGGTTTTTCTTCGATACTTTTCACCTGGAGATCATCCCACTCGATATCGGAATCTTCGTCGAATACCTCGAAGTAAGGCTCCTCGAATGATTTCGTCCGAATGAGCTTATCGAGCGATAGCAGGAGAGAAGGAAGCAGGACGAGGTTGGTGATCATCGCTACGAAAAGCGTCAGGGATACAAGTAAGCCCAAGGCTTGGGTGCCACCGAATTGCGAGAAGGCAAAGACGGAGAAACCGGCAAAAAGGATTACCGAGGTATAGAACATACCCAGACCGGAATCGTGGATGGCAATGATCACACATTCCTTGAGGGTCCATTTTTTTGTTTTCAAATCCTGGCGGTATTTGGCGAGGAAGCGGATGGTTTCATCCACCGAGTTACCGAGCGCAATGCTGAAAATGATCAGCGTGGAAGGCTTGAGCGGAATCCCGAACCAACCCATAATCCCGGCAGTGAAGAGCATCGGGATGATGTTCGGTATCATGGAAATAACCACCATTCTCCAGGAACGGAAAAGCAGGGCCATGAGCAGGGAAATCGTGATCACAGCAAGTAAAACACTGCTGATCAGGTTGTTCACCAGGTACATAGTTCCTTCGGAAGCCACAACGGAAGTCCCGGTAAGGGTTACTTCGTAATATTCATCGTCAATGGCCTTGCGCAGGTTTTTGTTGAACCCCGGTTTTTTGTAATACGCTTTTACCTTTTCTGCATCGAGGTCAAATTCGGATTGCAGCTCAGCATCGCCCTTACTGAGGATTTCAGTCAGGTTGTTGTAAATCCCGGCGTTGTTGTAAATAATCGAATCGATAAAATCTTTTTTGCCTTTCAGGACTTTGCCGTACTGGCGCTCAATGACCGGTTTTTCCGGGTTGAGGATCAGGTCAATATCTTTTTTGAGCTTTTTCACCTCGTCGGCCACCACGTAGGAGCCGGCATCCTTCATCTGGGTGCGGATTCGCAGGGTCATGGTTGAGGTGTCGATCAGCTCTTTCAGCGTAAAATTCGTGGAAGTGGAGTTCGACAAATCAAAATCCGAAGCGCTTTCTTTCTTGTTATTGTCGCGGAGGTAACGCTTGATACGGAGTTTATCCTTGTTGGAGAAGATCTTGTAATGCTCGGGATTATTGCCGTAATAAGCCATATTGATGACCTTCACGAAATCCACATAGGAAAGGCTCTTGGAGAATTTGCCTTCTTTTTTGAAATGCTGTTGGATGGAATCGATTTTTTCCATCGTTTCATTTTTGAAGAGGCGGCTCGGTTTTTTGTAATTGATCACCGTTTCAAAAGGGATAGATCCCCCGAAATTGGATTCGATGAATTCCACGTCCCGCAGGATGACGTCGCCTTTCGGCAAATCGCCGGTAATGTTCCCCGTGGCTTTGATGCGCATGATCCCGAGAATACTGAGCACCACGATTACCGTAGAAACGATGTACACCCATTTTCGCTTGTAGGTTGCCAGGTACACGATCTTTTCGATCATGAAATTGCCATAGCGGTGGTCGAGGTGATTGAGCTGTTTTTCCTTCGGTACTTTGGTAATCGAAGAAATAATCGGAACGAGCGTAATGGAGAGGAAAAACACCACCATGATGTTCACGGAGGCGATGATCCCGAATTCCATGAGCCGCTCGGAGTTGACAAAAATCGCTGTGGCAAAGCCGATGGCTTCCGTGAGGTTGGTCAGGAAGGTGGCAAAACCGATCTTTTTGATCACGTCCGCCAGGGCCCGGATTTTGTTGCCGTGTTTCCGGAATTCCTGGTGGTATTTGAGAATGAGAAAGACGCAGTTCGGAATCCCGATAATGATCATCAGCGGAGGAATGAGCGCCATCAGGATCGATACGCGGAAATCCAGCATGGCAATGCTTCCGAGTGACCAGATCACCGCAACAAATACGATAATGTTACTGAGCACAACAGCCCGCAGGGAGCGGAAAAAGAGGTAGAGAATCAGGGAAGTAACGAGGATCGTCAGCCCGATAAACACGTACATCTCGTTCAGGATGCGCTTCCCGATAATGATGCGGATGTGCGGCAAACCGGCATAGTGTATCTCTCCAAAATCCTTCTCGTAGCTCTTGGCGAGGTTTTCAATGTCGATCACCACGCGGTTCTTTTTCTGGTTGGAAAGAAAATCCTCGTTGAGACCAACGATCATCAGGGAAACATTCGTCTTGTTGTTGTAGAGGATGTCCTGGTAAATCGGGTTGTTGCGGATTTCTTTTTTGATTGAGTCGATGCTCTTTTCGCGGTAGGTCTTGTCGTAAAAAATCGGCTTGGCTTCAAATTTCGCCTGGTTTTTGTTGTTGTGGATCGTGAAAAGCGTCGCTTCGGAAATCACGTTTTCCACCCCGTCGAACTGGAGGATGGAATCGCCCAGTTCTTTCCATTTACGAAAAGTTTCTTTGGTATAGAGGGAGTCGGATTGGATGGCAATGACGAGCGCTGAGCCGTCTTCCCCAAACATTTCCTTGAATTTCAAGTAATTAGACTGTGCTTCGGAATCTTTCGGGAGCATGTTCCCGTACTTGTTGTCGATCTTGAGACCGGTAAAAGCAAAATATCCAAAAAATACAGTGAGTATGACGATTATGATTGCAATGAACCAACGGTTTCTTAAGATAACATTAGCAATTTTTTGCCACATAGAATGGATTTGAAATAAATTAAAGCTTCAAAGATAACAAAAATGTTGGAAAACTACTTTTTTAAATCGGTATCCAGCCATTCAAAGAATTCGCGGTACCACAGGATTCCGTTTTGCGGGGTAGTGATCCAGTGTCCCTCTTTGGGGAAGTACAGGTATTTGGTGCGTAAACCCTTGATTTGTGCTGCCTGGTAAGCCTGCATTCCCTCGGATTCCGGTACGCGGAAGTCCATCCCGCCATGAATTATGAGAATCGGCGTGTTCCAGTTCCCCACGAGCTTGTGCGGGCTGTTTTTTTCATAATATTCCTTGTTTTCCGGGAGCCAGTAAGGCCCTTTGTTATCCCAGTTGGCAAAAAAGAGCTCTTCCGTTGTACCGTACCAGCTTTCGAGGTTGAACAAGCCACAGTGGGAAATGAAAGTCTTGAAACGCCCGTTGTGCACACCTGCCAGGTAATAAACCGAGTAGCCGCCATAAGAAGCGCCCACGGCCCCGATGCGGTTCACATCGATGTAAGGCTCATTGCTGATGTTGTCAACAGCCGCCAGGTAATCGCGGATGGCCTGGCCGCCCCAGTCTTTGGAGATATCGTCGTTCCATTGCTGCCCGAAGCCCGGTAAGCCGCGACGGTTCGGCGCGATAACAATATAGCCCTGGGAAGCCATCAGCGAGAGGTTCCAGCGATAAGAATAAAACTGGCTGACCATGCTTTGAGGCCCGCCCTGGCAGTATAAAATGCTCGGGTATTTTTTGTTGGAATCAAAGTTCGGCGGAAGTACGACCCAAACCAGCATTTTTTTGCCGTCTGTTGTTTCCACCCAGCGCTCCTGTACGGATGGCTGATCGAGTTTTTTGAGGGTCTCTTCGTTGATGTTCGTCAGCTTTTTCTCCTTGCCTTTTTTGATGTCGACGGAAACAAGGTCAGTCGGTTCCAGCATCGATTGACGCGTTCCGATGAGCTCTTCCCCTGCGAGGTCGAGG
>CBINGV010000055.1:0-15668 GCA_966250255.1 uncultured Flavobacteriales bacterium
CGAAGGTAAGGGCGCTTGACGTACTAAAATCGCTCTTTTCTTCCGAGTCGTACAACATCAAACGCTTCATCGATAAGGGCTTTCGCGACCGGGTCAAAGAACTCGTTGAATTCGGGGACTACGGGCTTGTTATTCTTGAAAGTGCCTTTTTACTGCCCTACATTGATGTGATCCGGGAATATTCGGATGCTAAAATTGTGGTACGCGCCCACAACGTGGAATACCGCATCTGGCGGCAGGCTGCCCGGAAGGAAAAATCGATCTTCAAGCGCCTTTATTTTAAAAAACTGGCCAAAAACCTCAAGAAATTTGAGCTGAGCCGCCTCAACATGGTGGATGGGATTTTCTGTATTTCGGAACAGGATAAGGAGTTTTTCCGCCGCCGTACGATCCGTGTTCCCATGACAGTGATCCCCGTTTATATGGAAACCCATGAAGAATACCCGGTGGATTACAGCAACAACGACTTTTTCTTCATCGGTTCGATGTCCTGGAAGCCCAATGCGGATGCCGTTCGCTGGATCGTGAATTCCATCGCGCCGCGTTTATACAAAGTATTGCCGGAGGTCAAAATCCACATTGCCGGATCCGCCATGCCCAAAGCCATGAAGGAACGTAAAATAAGAAATGTCGTTTTTCACGGCAAGGTGCCCAATATGCTGGATTTCATGAGCAAGCACGGCACCCTGATCGTGCCGCTGAAAACGGGTTCGGGTGTACGGATCAAAATCCTGGAAGCCATGAGCATCGGCGTGCCTGTGATTTCTACCGAAAAAGGGAAAGAGGGGATCAACATGGTGCCCAAAAAACATTTCCTGACGGCTAACATTACCGAAGAATTTTTGCTCCAGATGAAATACATCGACACCAATACGGATGTCAAACAAAACATGGGGCTGACGGGTAAGGAGTTTATCCGGGAAGAATACAGCATCGACATCGTATCCAAAAAAATCAGTGAGTTCATCGCCAAAATATAAGCCGAAACTGGCGGTCATGCTTTCGCGTTTCCCCTATCCATTGGAAAAAGGGGACAAGCTGCGGGCTTACTACCAGTTGGCTGATCTCAGTGAAGTATATGAAATTCATTTGTTTTGTACAACGGATTGCCCGGTTTCTGAATCCGCTTTAGCTCAAATCCGGCCGTTTTGCGAAAAAATAACAATTTTTCACCTGAAAAAAGCATGGGTACTGCTCAATCTTTTCCTGGCCTTTCTCACGGGCAAACCTTTCCAGGTAGCTTATTTTTACCAGCGGAGCATTTCCCGGAAAATCCAGGCGGCATTGGAAGAGCTGAAACCGGCGCATATTTTTTGCCAGTTGATCCGCGTTTCCGAATACGTCAAAAATTACCACGCCTGCCCGAAAACGATCGACCTCATGGATGCGTTGTCGAAAGGTATGGAGCGCCGCGCAGCCGATGCCCCTTTTTACAGCCGCTGGGTATTTCGCGAAGAAGCGGCCCGGCTCAAGCGTTATGAAGGTAAAATCCTGGATTATTTTGAACACATCTGCATCATTTCAGAACAGGACCGCCGTTACATCATCCACCCGAAAAACAGTAGCATTGCCATTATTCCGAATGGGGTGGGCGAGCGTTTTTTTGACTACGGGCCGGGTGGGGAAAAGTCCTGTGAACTGATCTTTACCGGGAACATGAGCTATGCGCCGAATGTGCAGGCTTCACAATTTATCGTACAAAAGCTTCTGCCTGAGCTGGCAAAACACGGGCACCGGCTCAAAGTGGACCTCGTAGGGGCAAGCCCGGCGCCTGCGGTGAAAAGCCTTTCCGGCCCGGAGGTGCGGGTTACCGGCTGGGTCGATGACATGCGTCCGTATTATGCCGGCGCTGAAATCTTCATTGCCCCGATGTTTTCCGGCTCAGGGATGCAAAACAAAATCCTCGAGGCCATGGCAATGGGTATTCCCTGTATCACGACACGCCTGGCGAATAATGCGATCCTGGCAGCGGAAAACCGGGAAATCATCCTGGCGGAAAACGCCCCGGCCATGTGCGAGGCTGTCCTCCAATTGAAGTCCGACCCTGTGTTTTACCAGGAAATTGCTGCAAATGCCCGTGAATTTGTGCGCTCGCACTACAATTGGAAAGCAGTAAACGCAAAACTGGTTGAATTAATGGCCCAAAGATTTGAATAGCACGCATCAGGTCCGCAAATCGGTTAATTTAAGAATCCATTCAAAGACATTATTCACCAATTATCAACAATTTAGAAATTAATGGATAAAATTTAGGATATTTACGCCACTAAAATTAAAATCTGAATATGAAAAAACATTTTCTAGCTGTCGCAGCCTTGTGTTTCATAGGAACATCCTGGGCCCAGCGCAAAATTGAATATGTAGAATATGACCTGCCTAACGGCCTGCATGTCATTTTACATGAAGAACATGCTACGCCGATTGTTGCCGTTTCGGTACTCTACCATGTCGGTTCCAAAAACGAAAACCCGGACAGAACGGGATTCGCACACTTCTTTGAGCATTTGCTTTTCGAAGGTTCAACGAACATCGGTCGCGGTGAGTACAGTGAGTTGGTGGAAAAAAACGGCGGAACGCTGAATGCCAACACGAGCCAGGATCGCACGTATTATTATGAAATCCTGCCTT
This sequence comes from uncultured Flavobacteriales bacterium, assembly GCA_966250255.1. Classification (GTDB taxonomy): domain Bacteria; phylum Bacteroidota; class Bacteroidia; order Flavobacteriales_D; family Crocinitomicaceae; genus M2408. The sequence continues at coordinate 2,629 of CBINGV010000055.1, forward strand.
CCAACCAGCTTGAACTCGGCCTGTGGCTCGAGAGCGAGCGCATGCTCCACGCCAAAGTGGACAAAACGGGTATCGAAACCCAGCGCCAGGTAGTGAAAGAAGAAAAGCGCCAGCGTGTGGACAACCAGCCTTATGGTTCCTTCATGACGGAAATGTTCGGCCGTATGTTCGAAAAACATCCGTACCATTGGGCGCCGATCGGAAGTATGGAGCACCTCGACGCTGCACAGGAAGTGGATTACGTGAACTTTTACCGTACCTTCTATGTACCTGCGAACGCTACGCTTTCCATCGCCGGTGATATCAACATCGAGCAAACGAAACAATGGATCGAGAAATATTACGGTTCCATGCCTACCGGCCAGGCGATCAACCTGTTTCGCGATTATGAAAACCTGGAAGACAAGGAGTTCGAAACGCGTTACGGCGTAGCCAAGGCCAAGTTTGACAAAGCGAATTTTATGGGCTCCAAAGATCCGGAAGCGCAGAAAGCGATCAAAAAATACAGCGCTATTCCGACTTCCATTCCTTCCCCGGCCAAATTACAGGCGGAAGCGCCTTTGACCAAAGTTGTTGTGGACACGGTGTATGACAATATCCAGTTGCCGGCGGTTTTCATCGGTTACCGTTTCCCGGAGCAAACCAGCCCGGATTATTACGCCATTGAAATGATGAATTCCATTCTTTCCGGAAGCACCAGCTCCCGCATGAACAAAAACATCGTAGAGAAAAAACAGCTTGCAGTAGCGGCTTTCTCGTTTGCCTTTAACATGGAAGACCCGGGATTGGGTATCGTTGCTGCGATCGGTGCGAACGGTGTAGATATCAAAACCATCGAAAAATCACTCGACGATGAGATCGAATCCCTCCAAAATGAGCTGATTTCACAGGAAGAATTTGAAAAAGTACGCAACCAGTTTGAGAACGACCTCGTGTCTTCCAACAGTTCCGTGGCCGGTATTGCAGAGAACCTGGCCGACAGCCACGTATATCGCGGAAATGCAGCCCTGGTGAACAGCGAGCTGGAAAAATACCTTTCCGTTACGCGTGACGATATCCAGCGTGTAGCGAAAAAATACTTCACCAAGCAATCACGCATCATTTTGTATTACCTGCCGAAAGCAAACAATTAATTGATCATTCCAATTTACAGAAGAAAATCATGAGTTGCAAAGCATCGCATAACACCTTCTAAATTTAAATAACGTTATGAAAAAAATCATCATATACAGTTTGATCCTCGGAAGCTCCGTAGCCGGATTTTCCCAGGTAACCAAAACGAAAACAAGCAAGGCCCCGGTGAAAACCACCAAACAGCCGGTTGCCCCGCTTGACCGCTCACAGCGTCCGAAGGCCGGACCTGCTCCAGCGATCAACATCAAAGACTCGGAAGTATTTACCACGGCCAACGGCATGACGGTGATCCTTTCCGAAAACCACAAATTGCCGAAAGTATCCGTCAATCTCGTAATGGGTTCCGACCCGGTGCTCGAAGGCGCAAAAACCGGTATCTCGAACCTTGCCGGCGATTTGATCATGTCCGGTACAACAAACCGAAGCAAGGATCAGCTTGACCAGGAAATCGATTACATTGGCGCCAGCATCAATGCCGGTTCCGAGTCGATTTACCTTTCCTGCCTCAAGAAGCACTTACCGAAAGCGATGGAATTGTATTCCGATGTGGTGTTCAACGCGAACTTCCCGCAATCCGAGTTTGACCGGATCGTGAAGCAGAACGAATCCAACCTGCTTTCTGCCAAGTCCAACCCGGACCAGATTGCCGATAACGTAGAGAAACGTGCCAATTTCAAAGGTCACCCGTATGGGGAAGTGATGACTGAAAGCACGCTGGCTGCCATCACCCGCGACGACATCGTGAACTATTACAAAAACATGTTTACGCCGACCGGCAGCTACATGGTAATCGTAGGTGACATCAACAAAGACGAAGCCATTAAGCTTGTAAACAGCTATTTCGGAAGCTGGAAGGGCGGCAAAAACAACGACGCACCGCTCGGGCCAGGCAATTTCAACCAGGGCAACCGGGTGATATTCGTGAAAAAGCCGGGAGCGGTACAATCCACGATTTCCGTTTCTTTCCCGATTAAAATGAAGCCGGGCGATGCGAACCAGGTTCCGTTGACCGTGCTGAATAATATCATGGGCGGCGGCGGCTTCGGTACGCGTTTGATGCAGAACCTGCGCGAAGACAAAGCCTATACTTACGGATGCTACTCCGGCCTGAATATTACGGATAACGGCAGCTGGTTCTCGGCTTCCGGTAATTTCCGCAACGAGGTGTCCGACAGCGCGATCACCCAGATCCTTTATGAACTGGACCGCATCATTTCCGATACGGTAACTGCCAAAGAGCTTGACCTGACGAAGACATCCATGGCCGGCAGTTTTGCCCGTTCCCTGGAAAATCCGTCTACGGTGGCGCGTTTTGCCCTCAACATCATCCAGAACAATTTGCCGAAGGATTACTACCAAACATATTTGAAAAGACTGGAGGCAGTAGATAAGGCAGCCGTTCAGAAAATGGCGCAAACTTACTTTACCGCAACTAATTGCAATATTGTTGTGGTTGGAAACGAGGAAATCATTGACAAGCTCAAAAAGTTTGACTCCGACGGCAAAATTGAATTCCTCGATGCTTTCGGGCAGGAAATCGTGGACGTAAAAAAAGCCGATATCAGCAAAGAGCAACTCGTGGAGAAATACATCCTGGCAGTGACGAAAAGCTCCAGCATGAAAGAAGTGAAGAAAAAACTGGCTAAGGTGAAATCCATGAAACAGCAGGTTGAGCTTACCAACCCGATGTTCCCGGGCGCTTTGGATATGACGACTTTCTTCGCTGCTCCGAATAAGGAAGCGATGAAAATGGAAATGCAGGGCATGGTGATCCAGCGTACGTATTTCAACGGCTCGAAAGGCGGCAGCATGAGCATGCAAGGCGGTAAAAAAGACATGTCAGCGGAAGAAGTAGCTTCCAAAAACAAGTCCCAGGGCCTTTTCCCGGAATACAACTACGTAGCTTCCGGTATGCAGTTTGAGCTCACGGGAATCGAAACCGTAAAAGGAAAAGATTACTACGTGTTGAAAACCAACGACGGCAACTCTGAAAAATTTGATTATTTCGATACCAAAACCTTCATGAAAGTACAAAGCGTACAAACGGAAGAAGGCCAGGAAACGGTCATGGTATTTGACGATTTCAAAGAAATAAACGGCATGCTCTTCCCGCACAAAATGACGCTTAATATGGGCGAAATGGTGCTCGAAGGAAGAAGCAAAACCATTGAAATGAACGGAAAAATCGAAAGCAGCGTTTTCGAATAAGTTCCCCTTTAATAAATTGCAGGGAGGGCGTTCGCGGAAGCGGGCGCCCTTTTTTCTTTGGTATAACTTTTGAATGCCTGAAGACAGCTTTTTTTGCTATTTTTGTTTACTAAGAACGAACACCATGAAAAAAATGATCCTCTGTGCCGCCCTGATGCTGGCTTTCACGGCCTTCTCCCAGGAAAACACCCAATATAATGCCGAAATGGCCAAAAAAGTCAAGGCCGATGAATATGGTATGAAACAGTATTACCTCGTTTACCTCAAAGCAGGGATGAAACGCGACCAGGACAGTGCCACGGCAGCGGATATCCAGCGCCGTCACCTCGACAACATCAATAAGCTGGCGAACGAAGGCAAGCTTGTTTTGGCAGGGCCATTTCTTGACAAAGGGGAGGTACGCGGCATTTTTATCCTCGATGCACCTTCACTGGACGACGCCATGCAATGGACACAAACCGACCCTGCCGTACAATCAGGCCGCCTGATCATGGAAGTCCATCCCTGGTATGGCTCCGCCGCCCTGATGATGATCCCGGATTTGCATAAAAAAGTGGCGAAGAAGGAGATTTAATAGAACTGAGAATTGAAAACTGAGAATTATTTTTTCGTTCTCAGTTTTCAATTCTCAATTCTAAAGAGACATTTGCTCCTTAAATCGAATGGCCTGCCGGCGTGAAATTTCAATTTTTTCGCCTTCTTTCAGGGTGACCAGCAAGCCGCCGTTGAACCAGTTCTCGATCGAGGAAATCCAGTTGAGGTTGATAATAAACTTGCGGTTAGCCCGGAAAAAATGCTTCGGATCGAGGCGTTCTTCCAGGCTGTTCAGGGAACGTAAAATCAGCGGGCGGAAGCGATCAAAGTAAACTTTGACATAATTCCCGTCCGATTCGAAAATGCGGACCGTATCAATGTCGACATACCAGCATTTGTCGCCGTCTTTAATAAAAATCTTATCGCCTTTGGTCAGGATTTTGTCTTTGCGGGCATCGTTGCCGTTCAGCTTCGTGGAAAAGTCTTCTTCGGGCTGCTGCAGCTTCTGTAGGGTGTCCGACAAGCGGGTCGGGTCGATGGGTTTCAGCAGGTAATCCAGCGCGTTGACGTCAAAAGCCTTGAGGGCAAATTCATCGAAAGCCGAAACAAAAATCACTTTGGGGATTTCGTCCAGTTTCTGGAGCATTTCAAAACCATTCATGCCGGGCATCTGGATGTCGAGAAACACCAGATCGGGCTCATATTCCTTGATTTTTTGGATACCTTCTTCGGGATTTTTGGCTTCCGCCACGATTTCCAGGAAATCAAATTTTGCCAGCATGGATTTCAGCTCTTCACGAGCCAGTCGTTCGTCGTCAATGATAATTGTTCTCATACAAGGTTTTGTCCGTTTTATTCAATTTCAATTACACAATGCACCATGCCGTCGTCGCCGTCAAACAGGTTGAACGAAGCATTGTCTTTGTATTGCAGGTAAAGCCTGCGCTTGGTGTTTTCGATACCGATGGCGGTTTCGCTTTGATTTTCCAGGATTTTGCCCGAGTTGACAATCTCAATCCGGATGCCATGGCTTTTATGGCGGCCAATGTGGATTTCGATTTTTCCTCCCTTAATCAGCTTTGAAATACCGTGCTTGATCGCATTTTCAATCTGTGTGTGGATCAGGAAAGGAGGGATCTGGAACTGGTCCAGCTCGTCGTCAATGTTCCAGCTGATTTGCAGGCGTTCCTCGAAACGGATTTTTTCCAGGTCGAGGTAATTTTTCACCAGGTCAATTTCCTCATGCAGGGAAATAAAGGCGCTTTTGCCCTGCACCAGGGATTTGCGCAAGAGGTTGGAAAGCGTCGTAATACCCTCTTTGGCGACTTTCGGCTCAATGTCGACCAGGGCGCGGATGCTATTGAGCGAGTTGAACAAAAAATGCGGGTTGATCTGTGAGCGGAGGCTTTTCAGCTCGATTTCGTTCTGGCTGGCCTGCATTTGCAACACGTGCATTTCCTGGGTGATTGTTTTCCGGAAAAAATGATAGGTAAAATAAATCGCGTTCCAAAGCGTGATCAGGATGGAAAGCGAAAGGATGTCGATCAGGAAATTAATGGATGTAAAAGGCCGCGAAAAATCCTTTTCTATAAAATAGGTGATGAAATTGTTGAAAAAGGCCATCATACCGGCCGCAATAATCGAAAATAAAAGGATCCGCGGAATCAGCGGTGCCAGCTTCAGTTCCAGGAACTTCCAGCGGATGAAGAAAGTACGCATAATGTGCGTAATGACAATCCCCAGCGTCAGGAACAAGGTGATGGAAATAAAGAAATTTGCATTGAGTTTGTCGGAACTGTCTGCGTAGGTGGCGAGTAAGATCAGGATGCCGTAAGAGAGCCATCCCCCGACCTGTGCGCCCCAGTATAGAACTTTCGATGTTTGCATTGAACCAAAGATAAACAAAATGAACTAAGTTTTTTTTATAGTTTTACGGGTGGCTTAATTTTTGCCTTGAAAGGAGAATAATTAAGTTGGTGAGTTAGCCAGTTGCTAAGTTGCTTCGTTAATCGTTTTAAATACAGAAGGAAAGACGGGAATGAAAAGGATCCGGGTTTTAGTGTTGTTTTGTATGTTGCAGTTTGTCTGCCGGGCGCAGCATTTCGGTTTCCGGACCGGCATGATGCTCAACCTGGGAACACATGTCAACCTGGTCGGCTGGACTTTTAACGCTTATTATACCCGCGACTTTTACCAGTTTAATTTGGAAATGCAGCGCAAGCTGAATTTTACAAGTTATGGAAAACGCAAATACTTTTTTGAGTCCCGCTTTGCGCTCGGGGCGATCGTGATGGCGGGAAAAGAAGAGCAAAGCCCGGATTTTGAGCTGGACGGCCTGCTGCACAATACCGCTTGTCCTTACAGCCTGGGCTTCAATTACCTGTTTTACTGGGACGATGCCGGAACAAGCCAGCGTTCGGGGGGATGGTCGCTCGGTTTGAAAAAAGTCAATATTTTATTTGAAAATGATGTGTTCGGCGGACAGGCCAAAGACCGCTTTCGCTCGGGAATTATGGAAATCAGCTACCGTCACGGCGATGTGAAGTTTTTCACCGATCTCTATATCTGGACGGGTGAAACACGGCATTCCGTTTGGGACAAAACGCCTTACCCCGGTGCTCCGAACGGTTATCGCTCCCTCGAAAACCTGCCTTACGGGAAAACGAGCCATGGCATTGTGTCCATCGGGATGCGCTCGCTGATTTTACCGGCCCACGAGCTGCCGTATATTTACCAGGTGTATTCCTTTAAAGCAGGAATTGACAGCGAACAAATCCGCCATTTCTTCCAGAATAAATTCTCCCATGATTTGATTTTCATGCCGAAAAGCTATAAACGGACTACGCCGCATTATCCCAGGCTGGACGCCAGTGGAAAACCGATATTTACAAAACAGGATCGCCGCCCGGATAAATTCTATTTCCAGGCGTCGGTCAACGAGCATTGGTCGGATTGATCAGTTTCCCGCGATGCGGAGCAGGTTTTCCTTATCCAGGATTTCGATTTTGCGGACGTGTACCTCGATGCATTGCTCGTCTTTCAGCTCTTTCAGCAGGCGAATGAGGTTTTCTGTGGCCGTACCGATTAAATTGGCGAGGTTTTCGCGCGAAAGATTGATCGCTTCGTCTTTATAGACACTGTCAAGCATCAGGAGGGCGCCTGCGAGGCGTTCACGCACGGTTTTTTGTGCCATATTCGTGATGAGCACCGCCCGTTCGCCCAATTCTTTGGAAAGTTCTTTCAGGATCGTATTGCGCAGGGTGGTGTTGGAATCCAGCATGTTCAGAAAGTCTTCTTTGGCAATGAAACAAATGTTGCAATCTTCAAGGGTGGAAGCAGAAACTTTATAGGCCTCACCGCTGAACATCGCCCGGTAGCCCAGGATCTCGCCGGCTGCTGCAATGTGGATGATTTGTTCCTTGCCTTCTTCACCGCGGGTAAAGACCTTGACTTTTCCTTCGTTCAGGCAGAAAACACCGTGCGGTAAGCTTCCCTCCAGGAAAAGCGGCTGGTTTTTCCGGTAATAGGCGCAAGCTTTGTGGTGGTTTAAATCCGATACCTGGCTCTCGTTAAAACTGCTGAAAAGCGAATTTTTCCGCGAAAGACAATTGGCGCAGGTGATATGTTTCGGATTGTTCATTCCGGTACAAAAATAGGAAAATGAGGAATTAAGGTAAGCGGAAATAAGGGAAATTAACGCTTTCCGTTTTTTATGTTATGGGCTTAGTATTTAGTAACGCTAAGTAAGCAACGTGTTGCGCAAAGTCCGCAAAGAATAAGTGAGACAAAGGCAATAAGGCCAGTAGTGAAAATTCATTTGCGCCCTTTGCGAGACCTTAGCGTCTCTTTGCGTCCCTAATCTTTATGGGCAGAATCTGTGCCAATCAGCAGGAAATCACTTAAAGGTAAAACTCCCCCCGGCATCATAGTTGACCTTTAACTCCGGTAAATCAGCAGCAGTCAGCAATTTGATTTGTTCCAGGGCACCCTGTGCCGGGTCGAGGATAGGTCCGCCATTGCCCAGCTGCCGGGTGGAAATAACTTTCCCGGAGATGAATTCACCTTTTTTGCTGAGCTTCAGCTCGAACATCGGGGCCATCCCGCTTACGCCTTTAAGGTTGAAGCGGGCGTAGGTGCAAAAATTACCCATGGAATAGGTGATGAAACGTCCTTTATAACAGTCAATTGCGCGGGTAACGTGGGGGCCGTGTCCCAAAACCACATCGGCACCGGCGTCGATGGCTTTGCGGGCAAACTCGTAGACGTTGCCGCGGTTTTCTTCGTAAAAAATCTCGGTTTTGCGTGTGATGTGTGTTTTCGACGAGCCTTCGGCGCCACCGTGAAAAGAAACGATCACAATGTCGCACATCGCATCGAGCTTCCGGACGATCGTTTGCAGGGTTTCGTAATCCGTAATTTGAAGGCAATGGCTGTTTGGTGCAAAAGCGGTAAAACCATATTTTACGCCATTTTTGGTGATCGTGTCCCAGGGGCAGCTTTCGAGTCCGGCGTAAGTAAAGCCCTTTTCTTCCAGTACACGCTGCGTATTCGTCCGGCCGGTGAGTCCAAAATCGCCCATGTGGTTGTTGGCCATTGACAGGATGTCAAAACCGGCATCTTTGAGCTGGTCCACAAAATATTCCGGTTGGCGGAAGGCATAGCATTTTGTCGGGTCGCCACATTTTTTGACTTCACCGCCCTCGTTTAATACGCTGCCTTCCAGGTTTCCGAAGGTGATATCGGCGCTGCGCAGGAAAGGCCACAGCGGTTTGAGCAATAAGCTGTCCTTGGGCGGCAAATAAGCAGCATCCGGGAAATTGGTGCCCATCATGATGTCGCCCACAGCTACGAGCGTCACGGTAGAATCGTCTACAACCAGTTCGTTTCGGACCTTATTTTTCGGGGTCTTGTTTGAAGCTTTGGCCTGGATCGGGAAAAACCAGATAAAGAAAACAGCGCCCGCTGCAAGCAAGGCGGAAAAGAGGATGGAAATGCGTTTAACCATGTGAAGGCTCTGATTTAGAAACACAAAGGTAATTAAATTGTTAATCATGTGCTAATATGCCAATGAGTTAATATATTAATTGGTTTTTACAAATAGGGAGGTAATTTCTTCGAGGTCAATGGTGTTTAAGTTATTAGCATTCAGATATTGGCACATTAGCAGATTAAACTATTAGCACATTCCTAATAAATTTCCTAAATTTGTCCACTTGAGATACGATTAAACAAATTCCATGAAATTACACGAGATTAGAAAGCATTTTTTTGATTTTTTTGAAAGTAAAGGGCACAAAATTGTTCCTTCGGCGCCGATGGTGGTCAAAAACGATCCGACGCTGATGTTTACCAATGCCGGAATGAACCAGTTTAAAGATTATTTCCTGGGAAATTCCGTTGCGGTGAACAAGCGGGTGGCCAATACTCAAAAATGCCTGCGTGTATCCGGGAAACACAACGACCTCGAGGAAGTAGGGGTGGATACCTACCACCATACAATGTTCGAAATGCTGGGGAACTGGTCTTTCGGCGACTATTTCAAGGAAGAGGCGATTTCCTGGGCCTGGGAATTATTGACCGAAGTGTATAAAATTCCGCAGGATCAGCTTTATGTGACTGTGTTTGAGGGCGACAGCAAAGACAAGGTGCCGAAGGACGAAGAGAGTTATGCCATCTGGAAGCGTTTCATTGCCGAAGACCGTATCATCCTGGCCTCAAAGAAAGACAATTTCTGGGAAATGGGCGATACCGGGCCTTGCGGGCCATGTACGGAAATTCACGTTGATATTCGCCCGGCGGAAGATCGTGCCAAAAACCCGGGTAAAGATCTCGTGAATATGGACCATCCGCAGGTGATCGAAATCTGGAACAACGTGTTTATGCAATTTAACCGGAAAGCGGACGGAAGCCTGGAGAAGCTGCCGGCAACCCACGTGGATACCGGGATGGGACTGGAACGACTGGCTATGGCCCTGCAGGGAAAAACATCCAATTACGATACCGATTTGTTTCAAACGCTGATCCGCCACATGGAGGAAGTTTCCGGCGTAACATACGGGGAGAAGGAGGAAACGGACATTGCTTTGCGCGTCATTGCCGACCACGTTCGTGCGATTGCCTTTTCCATTGCCGACGGGCAGCTGCCATCCAATACCGGTGCAGGTTACGTGATTCGCCGGATCCTGCGCCGCGCAGTACGTTACGGCTACCAGACACTTGGTTTGAAAGAACCTTTCCTTTCCGGTTTATCAATTGTTTTGGGCAAAGCCATGGGCGACCCGTTCAGCGAATTGCTCAAGCAGAAAGACATCATTGAAAAAGTGATTTTTGAAGAAGAAAGCAGCTTTTTCCGGACCCTCGAACAAGGTTTGAAACGCATTGACAACCTGATCATCGATACCAAAAACAAGGGCAAACTTGTGCTGGAAGGCCCGGAAGTGTTTGAATTATATGATACTTTTGGTTTCCCGCTTGACCTGACCTCGCTCATTGCACGTGAAAACGGGCTGAGCGTGGACGAATTGGGCTTTAACCGGGAACTGGACAAGCAAAAAGAACGTTCGCGCGCTGCTACGTCTATTGAAACGGACGATTGGGTACAGGTAAATCCGGACAAAGAAACGGAATTTATCGGCTACGATTTCACCGAAGCGCATGTGCAAATCCTGAAATACCGCAAAGTCAGCCAAAAGCAGAAAACCTTTTACCAATTGGTACTGGACCAGACGCCATTCTACCCGGAAGGCGGCGGACAGGTGGGTGACAGTGGTTTGCTAAAAAGCGGGGAGCACAAAATCGTGATTTTCGATACGAAAAAAGAAAACAACCTGATTATCCATTTAAGTGATTCTTTACCAGTTGATTTGTCTGGCCCATTTGAAGCAAAAGTAGATGTAAGAAAACGTCATTTGACGACTTATAATCACTCGGCAACCCACTTGCTGCATTATGCTTTGCGCAAGGTGTTCGGGACACACGTTGAGCAAAAAGGCTCGCTGGTTAGCCCGTCTTACCTGCGTTTTGACTTCTCGCATTTCACCAAAGTGACAGATGAAGAACTGGCGCTGATCGAGCAGATGGTGAAACAGGATATCCGGGACAACATTTCCCTCAGCGAATTTCGCAGCATCCCGATCGCCGAAGCGGAAGCAGCCGGCGCCATGATGCTTTTCGGTGAGAAATACGGCGAAAAAGTCCGGATGATCCAGTTCGGTGCTTCTAAAGAGCTTTGCGGGGGAACCCACGTTGCTTCTACGGGCCAGATCGGCTTGTTTAAAATTACTTCCGAATCGGCTGTTGCTGCGGGAATCCGACGGATCGAGGCGATTACGAATGTCACGGCTGAGGAATATTTCGAAGACAAGGCCGGGAAACTGGACCGCATTGCCGAATTGTTCAAAAACCCGAAGGACCTGGAAGCGACGATCGAAGACCTCGTTCAGAAAAACCAGGCTTTAAACAAGCAGCTTGAAGCTTTCCAGAAAGAAAAGGCAAAAGCCGTTAAAGCGGAGCTCCGTCAGAAAATCACTGAACACAACGGCGTTTCCCTGCTGACTGAAAAAATCGAGCTGGATGCAGCTTCGATCAAAGATATTTTATTCCAGCTGAAAGGCGAAGTGAGCAACTTTGCCGGGATCATCGGGGGGGTGGAAGGCGAAAAATGCAGCCTGAGCATCATCCTGGATGATACGCTGGTAAAAGAAAAGAGCCTGGATGCGGGCAAAATTATCCGTGAAATTTCGCAGCACATCAACGGCGGCGGCGGCGGACAGGCTTTCTTTGCTACCGCAGGCGGAAAAAACCCGAAAGGCCTTGACCTGGCTATTGATCAATTTAAATCCCGTTTTTAATTATGTTCTGGAGAAAAGCACTTAAAGTCGTTTTATACATGGCCATCATTTTTTCGCTGGCTTTTTACTGGATTACCTTTAATCTTGATGTGAAATACGGGCTTGATCCGAAGGTGCACACGGATGAAGGACTGCTCGATTCGGCCATGCGCATGCAAATGAACGCCAACCTTTTCCTGTCGATTGCTGTTTTTTCGACCTTTGGCCTGATCATTCTCGAATTTCTGAATCGCAAAAAGGATTAAATGCCTGATCCGAAGCATGTCCTGCTGATTACGTATTACTGGCCGCCAGCCGGAGGTCCGGGAGTACATCGCTGGCTCCGTTTCTCGAAATATTTCCGTGAAAACGGTCTGCAATTACATGTGTATTGCCCCAAAGAAGCCGCCTGGCCGATCATTGACCCGGAATTGCAAAAGCAGGTCGATCGTTCCGTGATCGAAGTGCGTAACACAATTTTCGAGCCGCACAAATACCTTGGGAAAAAGAACAACCCGAACGTGGGTGGAGGCCTGACGCAAAAAAGCAAAAGCTCCGGGTTGCAGCGCCTGATTATTTGGGTGCGCGGAAACTTGTTTATCCCGGACGCCCGTGTTTTCTGGATCAAGCCCAGCTATCGCTTTCTCAAAAAATACCTGAAAACGCATCCTGAAATCAAAACGGTCATTTCAACCGGCCCGCCGCATAGTTTGCATGTCATTGCCCTGAAATTAAAGCGTAAAGTTAATTTCAAATGGATTGCCGACTTCCGGGATCCCTGGACTGAAATCGATTTCTACGACGATTTGCAGATCGGTAAATGGGCAGACAGCAAGCAGAAACGCCTCGAAAAAGCCTGCCTGAAAACAGCCGACGAAGTGATGACCGTCAGTGCATCCTGTGCGGATGGACTGGAAAGAATAGGGGAGCGGGAAGTGAAAGTTATTACCAATGGGTATGATTTCCCGGAGTTTGATCCTGCTTCGGTTGAGCTGGACCGGGAGTTTTCGATTGCTCATTTCGGTTCCATGCCAGCTTCGCGTAACCCGGAACTGCTCTGGAAAGCCCTGGGTGAGTTGGCGGCTGAACATCAAGCATTCCGTGAAAAACTTCGCATCAAGCTTTTCGGGCCGGTGGATTATTCGATTTTCGAAGCGATACGCGATAACGGTTTGTCTGAACATGTTTTCCATGTCGAAATGCTGAAACACGCCGAAAGTATCCTCGAACAGCGAAACGTACAGCTTTTGTTATTGGTTGCCAACAACAGTGGAAATGTGAAAGGGATTCTCACCGGCAAATTTTTCGAATACCTCGGGGCGAAGCGCCCGATCC